>NZ_JACGUX010000086.1:0-76384 GCF_014076915.1 Colwellia sp. MB02u-14 | reverse complement strand
TTTGCTAAGATTGATGTCATGGGAAAAGATCTGGTGGCGGGGTTTATCACCGATGATTACAAGGCCTCGGTTAAAGAGGTACTAGATAAGGCTCTGCAAGGTGAAGAGTCGGCTAACTATGAATTTCCGCTGTATACCAAAACGGGCGACCGGGTGGATGTGCTGTTGAACTCCACTTCTCGACGGGATGCCTATGGCCAAATTATCGGGGTCGTGGGCGTAGGACAAGATATTACAGAAGCTAAGAAATCACAGGCTCAGGTAGTTCAGGCTTCAAAACTGGCCACGCTTGGCGAAATGGCAACCTCTGTTGCTCATGAGTTAAATCAACCTCTTAATGTGATACGAATGGCTGCAGGTAATAGTCGTCGAAGAATTAAAAGCCAGAAAAGTAACAAAGACACTGAGTATATACTTGAAAAATTAGTGCGTATTGAAGGGCAAACGTCTCGCGCAGCTGCAATTATTGATCATATGAGAATGTTCGGTCGTAAGGCCGAGGAAAAATCAGAAATGGTGGATCCTCGCGAGGTTGTTTCTAATGCCCTCGATTTACTGGGAGCACAACTCAAACTAGCGGGTATTCAAGTAGTCACTAATTTCCCTGAAAAATGCAGCAAAGTGATGGGACATACTATACAGATGGAGCAAGTTATTCTGAATCTTTTGGCCAATGCAAGAGATGCGATGAAAGACAATATATCGGGTTCAAGGATCACGCTTAGTATTACTGAAAAGGATGAGATAATTACCATTTCTTCTCAAGATACTGGTGGCGGAATTCCTGAACATATACTTTCTCGAATTTTTGAACCTTTTTTTACAACAAAGGAAATGGGCAAAGGAACCGGCTTAGGCTTATCTGTGAGCTACGGAATTATATTGGAAATGGGCGGCGCTATCATTGCGGAAAATATTACTGATGGCGCAAAATTTTCTATCACACTTCCGACAACAAATAACATCATTCAAAAAATAGATCTGATGGGGATTTAAATGAAAAGAATAAAAATGTTAATTGTGGATGATGAACCCTTCATACTTGAAGAGGCCTCAGAAGCATTGGAATTTGAAGGCTATGATTCTCTAACTGCAAGCAATGTATCGGATGCACTAAAAATAGTGCGTGACAATCCTGATATTGCCCTAATATTAACAGACTTGAGAATGCCTGGACAGTCGGGGTTAGATCTAGTCGACATTCTAAAGGAAGAGTTTAATAACAAGCTTTGTTTTATAGTCATGTCTGGGCATGGCAGCTCTGACGTTGAAGATAGTGTCATAAAGCAAGGTTTTGCTTTTATACGTAAACCATTAGATATTGATGAACTGATAGATACTATTAAATTAAGGCTTGAAAATTAAATCTAAGGAAAATTCACCTTGATAACAAAAATTTTAATAGTCGACGACGAAGCATATATTCGTGAAGAACTACTCGAAACGATCAGCGCGGAAGGATATGAATGTTGTGAAGCAGCCAATGGAGAAGAAGCGCTCAATATTCTTCGAAGTGATAATGAGATTGCTATTGTCCTTACAGATATTCAAATGCCGGGGAAGGACGGTATTCAAATGATCCGCGAGGCTAAAGAAGAAAACTGCAAAAATCGTAATGTGGAGTTTATCATTATGACGGGACACGGTGGGTCAGCAGAAGCTATTTCTGCATTGAAATTGGGTGTTTTGGATTTTATTGAAAAACCGATTGATATTGAACACCTTTGCCATGTCGTCCGTCGAGCAGAAGAACTGGTCATTTTGAGGCGCACAAAAGAGTATTACCAAGCTAGTCTTGAAGCTGATGTACATGCAAAAACGATTAAGGTTCGCAACCTTCTAAAGGATGTTGAAGATGCGTATGACGAAGCGTTGACATGCCTTGCTGTGGCAGCCGAATTCAAAGATCCTGAAACGGGTTATCATATAAAGCGAATTGGTGAGTATTCCAAATTTATGGCTAAACAACTTGGCTGGTCAGAAGAGCGTCAACATATGATGTTGTTAGCCGCCCCACTGCATGACATAGGCAAGATCGGCACGCCCGAAATTATTTTATTGAAACCCGGAAAACTCGACGCTGATGAAGTCGCAATTATGAAAGAGCATTCACAAAATGGTTATAATATTTTGTCTCATGCAGAACATTCAGTCATGAAAATGGCAGCAACGATTGCAAAAAATCATCATGAACGTTGGAATGGAGGAGGTTACCCTAGAGGTCTCAAAGGAACAGAAATCCCCATTGAAGCTCGTATTGTCGCTGTGGTTGACGTTTATGACGCGCTTAGGTCAAAACGTCCTTACAAACCGGAGTTTGATCAAGAAAAAGCGTTGTCAATCATGCTTGATGGTGACGGTCGAACTGATCCGTCGCATTTTGACCCACAAATGTTGGACATTTTACGTAATAATTCTGAACAGTTCGATGCAATTTATAAAGGTCTTGCTGATTGAAAACAGGGTAAAACATTTATCAGGTCTTAAAGATAAGAGGATATATTATGTACGGAATGGTTAATAAAGCAGTGGAAGATATGGTCTGCACGCAATTTGGCGAGCCGGTATGGGAAGATATTAAGTCCTGTGCAGGGGTCGACATAGACGTATTCATGAGCAACTAAGCGTACCCAGACGAAACGACTTTCTAGTTGGTGAGCGCGAGCGCGGCAAGTAAGGTACTGAAGATGACCGCAGAGGCTGCAACGAAAGACACCCATTGTAAAACTGAGTGCTATTTTTCAATTGAACTACGCTTATAGGGTGTTTCATTTCTAATCAGGTAGATGGCTTATGCCCCAGCCTCGAAAAAGCCAAGTCAGTTTAATTGATACTCCTTATTATCATTGTGTTTCTCGTTGTGTTCGCCGTTCCTTCCTGTGCGGTGTGGATAAGTATTCTGGCCAAAGTTACGAGCACCGCCGTGGTCGGGTAGAAGAGCGATTGCTGTTCTTAGCCACGTTTTTTGCCATTGATATCTGTGCCTATGCGGTGATGAGTAACCATACGCATGTGGTGGTGTATGTGGATAAAGCGCTAGCTGACAGCTGGGATATCAAAACGGTGTTAAGCCGTTACCATCAGTTACACAAAGGCACATTGCTCACTCATAAATACCTCAAGGGCGAGATACTTAGTCCGGGAGAGTTAATCACCTTTGATGAAACCGTTGAGCGATATCGGCAACGCTTATACGACATCAGCTGGTTTATGCGTAATCTGAACGAGTACATTGTAAGCCCCTAACCAACCGCCTTATTGATATTCCAAGGTAGTAATGCTTCAACCTCTTCTACGGTTTTTGCCTGAGGAAATAACGTGAAGACGGTTTTTAAATAAGCTGACGGCTCTAGGTTGTTCGCTTTTGCGCTTTCCACCAAGCTGTATAAATTAGCACTCGCCTTGACTCCCTCTACGCTCACAGAGAATAGCCAGTTTTTTCGACCTACCACAAAAGGCCTAATGCAATTTTTAGCATGATTATTATCCATCGGCCACGCGCCATTCTCCGTATACTGGCTCAGTTTGTACCACTGATTGCTTAAATAGGTGAGTGCCTTGGTTAACTTCGCTGATTTTACCGGATGCTTTAACGATTTATCGAGCTACTTCTTTAACGCCGCTAATATAGGGACGCTTTCTTTTTGCCGAACGGCATATTTTTCATCGGTTGTGACTGCTTTTATTCCTGCTTCAATACGAAAGAGTTTTTGAATGTAAGACAGCGCTTCCTCAGGTTTCCCCGAGGTACCTTTAGGTTGTGCATCACTCGCTTCCTTAAAATAACGCCTAGCATGTGCCCAACAACCTAAATGCGTTAAGCCATTGGTTTTAGCAACCGCGTCGTAAACGGCATAACCATCTGTCATTAACGTACCACTAAAGTCACCTAACATCAGTGCAGCTACGCTGGTTTCTCTGGTGGGGCTGTAATGAAACAAGACCATCCGCTGCTCGGTATTATTGGTCATTATCCACATGCGACTTTGTTGGCTCGCGCGACGCTCTTCTTCTTTGAGTACTTGAGTCACGGTTTCATCCATGAAAAGCACGTCTTGCGCCCTTAATACATCAAGTCCTAAATTAATCAGGGGTTGCACTAATTGGCCACACTTAATCATCCAGTTCGCCATACTGGTTGAGTCTAGCTCGACGCCTAGGCGTTTAAAAATGAGGTTGCTTTGACGATAAAGTGGTAAGCCGTCACAATATTTATGCGTGGCGATTTGCGATAATAATCTTGGACTGGCAATAGATTTTTCAATCGGTTGCGCGGGCTTTTTAGCGGTAACAAAATAATCATTACAACACGGACACCTATATTTACGGCGTACGTGGTTTAAAACGGTTACCTTAGCAGGGGTATAATCGAGCTGCTTATGGCATTCATCACCAAAATGTCTTAGCACTTGATTATCATGCGGACAAAACTTTTCATCTTCCGCTAAGTCATGAATAATATCGGTAACGGGCAAATCATCAGGGATTGATAGGCGTTTCTTTTTACGCTGGTGAGCAGGCACAAGCGTTGTACTTTCTTGTGCGTCATCTTCATCACTTAATATTTCAGCTTCGTCGAATAAACCTAGTTGGTCGGGAGACCACTTTTCATTCGACGCACCAAAACGTTGCTGAGTCATGTAACGAATGTATTCTTCTAAGGTGGCGATTTTATCTGATTTCTTAGTAAGCTGGGCGTCTTTTTTGTTAAGTTGAGCGTCTTTTTTTAAGAGTGATTTTTCATTATCATCAAGCACACTTTTCTGCTCAGACAACTGAGCTTCTAGCGATAAAATACGCTGAGTTAATTGCTCGTTATTGAACGTAAGCGGTTTATTTGAATGGAAATATTATAAAAAACACCTGGAAAGCCGAGTCAAGCTCGATGTTTTTATGGGGTTTTATCGCACTTAATATCAACGCCTCGCAGCAACCAATGCAACTGTTCTTCATCAATGTTAATCGTCGCTAAATCATGTTTTTTAGGCCACTTGAACTTATCTTTTTCAAGGCATTTGTACCACAAACAAAACCCCGTTTTATCCCAGTAAAGTAGCTTCAATTTATTGCGTTGTTTCGAGCAGAAAACAAATAGAGCGCCCGAGCCTAATGACTCCTTCATCGTTAATTCAACAATGGCGGCAAGGCCATCAATTTGTTTTCTAAAATCAACGGGATCACGACGTAAATAAACGGCAGAAGGCTGAATAAACATCTTCATGCGAGTTGCCCCATTAAATTGACGAGCCAATTCACCTCAGTTTGACTGTCGAGTGTCAGCTCAATGTTACCGATGTTTAGTTTAATATCACGTAGGGGGTTGGTATTTTTCAGCACAGGCTCGGCCAAGTGAACTTGAGAACAAGGTGATGTCATGACTGTTGCCTCTCTAGCAGCTATTGATGTTACAGGTGTTGCCACTGCTTTTTGTTTGTAAAAGCTAGAGGTCGGTATACCTTGCTCAAGGCAAAATTGTTTTATTGATAAATGGCTTTCCCTTTGGGTTTCAAAAAGTGTAAGCCATTGCTGTGGTGTTCGTCGCATGATGATCTCTTTAAATAATTAAAGTGATCATAAGTGAATGTTATTGATGGGGGAATAATGCGGTTTATAAGGGGCTTACGATTAATAGACGAAAATAGCCGACTTTCACTCCTTTAAAAATATAAAATAGATGTCAATATGGAAAGTATGAGGCATCCTGTATTTTGATTTTATGAAAAATGAGGTTTTATTTTACTTATACTCCGAACACTCGGCAGAAGGATCTTAAAGCGGGCACCATTATCGATGTTTTCAACGACAATGGTGCCGTTCATATCACGAATAATCCCATAACCTACAGACAGTCCTAAGCCCGTACCCTTGCCCATCTCTTTTGTTGTGAAGAATGGCTCGAAGATGCGCGGCAGAATCTCTTCGGGAATACCCCCGCCGGTATCCTCAGTGCAAATATGGACACCTTCATCGTCGAAAAATACCCGTAATGTAATCTTCGCCTCGCCCTCTCTTTGAACAATGGCATCTCTGGCATTAGTGAGAAGGTTCAAGAGCACTTGTTCCAACTGAATAGTATGACCCAAAACAAAGGGACAGTCTTCGGCAAGCTCGGTCACCAGCTTAATTCCAGCCAACCTCAATTGCTCTCCCATGAGGTTAAGCGAATTCGTTACCACCTTTCGAGGATCAACTGGCGCTGGGTCTTCCTCTGCCTTGCGCCCGAACATCCGCATGTGATCGATGATTGCAGCTGCTCGAGCAGTCTGCTGCTCAATGCGGCTCAGTTTACCGTATAGGTATTCGGTGTCAGCGGTGCCGGTAGAAACTTTGCGGCGGCAATTCTCAGCAGCCATGCGAATGATGTTTAGTGGTTGGTTTAGTTCATGCGCGACTGATGTCGCCATTTCACCGAGTGTAGCTAATTTTGATGCTTGAATGATTTTGGCTGAGGAGGCTTTGCGTTCGTTCTCATGGAGTTCCATGGTGTTTAGCATGGTATTAACCCATGCTATGATGTCGCCGAATTCGTTGTTTTGATCTGTAGCAAGTCGCTTATGGTATCTTTTATGCTTTGTGACATAGTGGACCAAACTAATCAAGTCTCTGATCGGGGTGTTCAGTCTTTTTTGCAGTGTCCAGTTCAGTAAAGAGGCCAATATAAAACTACCTAAAAGAGTCAAAACTGAGATCAGGAGGAGATGGTCTTTTTGAGCAGCTAAACCCTCTGTGCTTGCAGACATCACAATAAGACCGAGATATTCTCCGTTCTTCATTATTTTATAGTTTAGATAAATATTATTATTTTTGAACTCTACAGCCTTATCAAAATGCTCAATAACCGTGTCATTAATCATTTCAGGATGTCTATATTGAGCAAATAATTGATTGTCGGCATTATAAATTTGTGTGTACTGGATAGTTTCATTCAGCTCGAGTGTTGATAGCACTCTTTCCCCAGCTTCAGCATCATCAAACAATAATGCGGACTCGCTAGTTGTTGCCAATAACATGATCTGGTTGTTCATCAACGCTATTAAATTACTTTTGTAATCACTCATAATATATGAGTATAACAGTCCAGAAAGGACGAGAAGCGGGAGAACATTAATTGCAACCACAGCGATAAGTCGTCTATAAAAAAATCCAATCCTATTTTTTTTCGGAGGACTCATCACTTGATCCTTGCCAGCTTTAATAATTCCGAGCTAATATCAACATTCAAAGAATCGATTTTCTTTAGATTAACTTCAAAGCGTAGTTTTTTATTTTCTATGTAAAAAATTATGGATGCATCGGGAAAATAAATACTGGATGTATCGGCTACGATGACAGTACTGCCACTCAGACTCTGGGCATCAATAAGCTTCAATGCTGTTTTTTTGTTCGCATACCTAACGTAAATTAACTCACATTTTCTTGCGGTATTGAGTTGCAATACTACGATTGACCGTTCCAAGTCTCCAGCTTGCCTGCTTCCAACTACTTGGCGAAAAAATGCCAAAAAATTATTCGGTCCGTCTATACAAACTCGTATTTCATAAGGCCGCTTGACCGACTCTAATTCTCGCCAATTAATAAAACTGATGAAGTGCCATATATAGGCCATTTTTAATTTATCTTCCTTACTTAAGGAATCCTCGGCGTTGATTGAAAAACATAATAAAAGGCAGAATATGCCTACGAAGAGCTGTCTGAATAGCGCTTTCAAAGGTTGGCTAAATAGGTTCAACACAGCTAATAACATCACAGTACGCTTGAAATATTAATAGTCATTTGCCAATTCTCTTTTGGCTGTGGCCCATTGAGTTTTTTATAAAGAGGCGCGCCAATTTCTACTGTGAGTCGATAGTCCTTGGCCAGACGCCATAAAAGGCCAAGCTTAAGATGAATTGTTTTGCCGCCAAAAAGTTTTGGGTTTGTGATTGAGGCAGGATAAGGAGAAACAGGCAGTCCAAGCATTATTAGAGAATCATCCTGTCCATGAATTTTTTCGCTGTACTCAAAGTCCGCCCCGATAAAGGGTTGGAGTCTTGGAGATAGGTCAAATTGATAACGGCCATTCAGACTATAATTGTTACCCAGACGATAGTCCCTATCATTCGTGCCAGTCCGTATTCTAGCCGACAGACCGACGCTGATGTCATGTGCACCACCATATTGATAATTTATTGCAAACGGGAAATCATAGGTGCCTGAGCCCAGTTGCATGGTATATGGAAGCGGCTCCTTATCATCCTCGGTCGGGCGTGGCGTATCTCCCTCCTCATCGATAGAACCGGTTGGCAGGGACACGCCAAACGAAAATCCCCAAACTCCCTCATTGGAACTGTACCAGCGGTAGAGCGCTACAGCCGCAACATCCCCTATTCCGCTGGTTTTAATTTTGAAATTACTGTAGCCGGGAACACTGCTGATGTGGTCAGTTTCTTGATTAATATAGGGGACCGATATACTCCCCTGCCATTGAGAACTTAACTTATAACCCAGTGATAAAACAGTGGCATTTTGAGTGATGACAGTGGGTACAACGGGGAAGTTTTGAGCCGTTCGCGGTTCAACACCCATCGGTCCATCCCATAGCACCTCGTCATTGCCTACCGGTCGGGTACCATCAAGATAGCCTTGAAATCCCACGGCTTTGAATTGAGCGGCCAATGTCCATGGTGAAGTCGCACCGACCTCATAAATATTTTCAAAAAAAAGCTCCTGGAGGCTCATTTCAGCCATTTCAGACGGTGTACTTTGTGCAAAACAATTAGCACTAAAAATAATTAACATCAGCTGTATATATTTCATTTTAAATACCTCATAGACTACTCAATACGCTAATGGATACATTAGCCCTCCAGAGTATTACTTGAGGATACGAAAGGCATATTAGCCAGTGTCAATTTCAAATTAAAGGAACTGAAGCCTATACCCCACACGGCGCGTATAAAATACCTCCAAGTAATGCTCTTACTATGCTATGGCTCAATAAGCCACCTATCCTTAGTCAACACAATAAGTTTATTATAGGCAGCAATTTAAGAAATTGACATTCTGGTTCAGAAATGTAGAGACAAAAAAGCGGCGAATCGATTCTTTAGAAAATTTCTCAAAGGCCAGCGGATCGCGCCAATCAAGATAGTCACCGGTAAATTGCGCAGTTATTCAGCGATGCCAGAACAGAGGGGATGGTAAAGTATGAACGTCATGAACCAGAGAAACCTGTGAGAAATGCGGTGATGGGAGGTTATTGCGAGCATTGACAAATCGGCAAATAAGCCGATTTGCACAGCGAATGCTGCCCCGCAGGAGTTAGATACTGGGAAGTGTTTAATGAACATTCATTGGTGATCCAAAAGATATTCAGTCACCTGAATACAAACAATGACGAAGTCGTCGAATTATTGCCCCACAAAGTCGAGCACCGCCTCAGGTAGATTGGTTTGAATAGAAGCCGTTCATCATCATAAGCAAAACTGGTTTGCACAACAGCCCGAGACGCTTGTCTTGAATTCTGAAATACGTGAAAACGGTTGATTAATAGACGTAAAATAGCCAATTTTCACTCCCTCAAAGATATAATAAACTGGTAAATGAGAGGAAAACTAAGCAAGGTGTATTTTTATTTCATAAAAAATGACGTTTTATTTTACCTGTTCAGCAAACCTGAGATTGCTGATCTATAATTAAAAGGTTTTAATGCGACTATAGTGTCAGGCCAAAATATGCGGATATATTATTTTATAAGTCAAGCACGTGAGAATGGATTCTATAGATAGATATGATGAAGGACAATTAATGATAAATGATGCTGATGTGATGAAGAAACAGAGCAATATAATTGTATTTATTACAATATTCTTTTCTTTGATATTGACGTTTGTAACGACGAAATACTTGAAGAGGCCTCAGAAGCATTGGAATTTGAAGGCTATGATTCTCTAACTGCAAGCAATGTATCGGATGCACTAAAAATAGTGCGTGACAATCCTGATATTGCCCTAATATTAACAGACTTGAGAATGCCTGGACAGTCGGGGTTAGATCTAGTCGACATTCTAAAGGAAGAGTTTAATAACAAGCTTTGTTTTATAGTCATGTCTGGGCATGGCAGCTCTGACGTTGAAGATAGTGTCATAAAGCAAGGTTTTGCTTTTATACGTAAACCATTAGATATTGATGAACTGATAGATACTATTAAATTAAGGCTTGAAAATTAAATCTAAGGAAAATTCACCTTGATAACAAAAATTTTAATAGTCGACGACGAAGCATATATTCGTGAAGAACTACTCGAAACGATCAGCGCGGAAGGATATGAATGTTGTGAAGCAGCCAATGGAGAAGAAGCGCTCAATATTCTTCGAAGTGATAATGAGATTGCTATTGTCCTTACAGATATTCAAATGCCGGGGAAGGACGGTATTCAAATGATCCGCGAGGCTAAAGAAGAAAACTGCAAAAATCGTAATGTGGAGTTTATCATTATGACGGGACACGGTGGGTCAGCAGAAGCTATTTCTGCATTGAAATTGGGTGTTTTGGATTTTATTGAAAAACCGATTGATATTGAACACCTTTGCCATGTCGTCCGTCGAGCAGAAGAACTGGTCATTTTGAGGCGCACAAAAGAGTATTACCAAGCTAGTCTTGAAGCTGATGTACATGCAAAAACGATTAAGGTTCGCAACCTTCTAAAGGATGTTGAAGATGCGTATGACGAAGCGTTGACATGCCTTGCTGTGGCAGCCGAATTCAAAGATCCTGAAACGGGTTATCATATAAAGCGAATTGGTGAGTATTCCAAATTTATGGCTAAACAACTTGGCTGGTCAGAAGAGCGTCAACATATGATGTTGTTAGCCGCCCCACTGCATGACATAGGCAAGATCGGCACGCCCGAAATTATTTTATTGAAACCCGGAAAACTCGACGCTGATGAAGTCGCAATTATGAAAGAGCATTCACAAAATGGTTATAATATTTTGTCTCATGCAGAACATTCAGTCATGAAAATGGCAGCAACGATTGCAAAAAATCATCATGAACGTTGGAATGGAGGAGGTTACCCTAGAGGTCTCAAAGGAACAGAAATCCCCATTGAAGCTCGTATTGTCGCTGTGGTTGACGTTTATGACGCGCTTAGGTCAAAACGTCCTTACAAAGCGGAGTTTGATCAAGAAAAAACGTTGTCAATCATGCTTGATGGTGACGGACGAACTGAACCGTCGCATTTTGATCCGCAAATGTTGGACATTTTACGCAACAATTCTGAACAGTTCGATGCAATTTATAAAGGTCTTGCTGATTAAAAGCAGGGTAAAACATTTATCAGGTCTTAAAGATAAGAGGATATATTATGTACGGAATGGTTAATAAAGCAGTGGAAGATATGGTCTGCATGAAATTTGGCGAGCCGGTATGGGAAGATATTAAGTCCTGTGCAGGGGTCGACATAGACGTATTCATGAGCAACGAAGCGTACCCAGACAAAATGACTTTCCAGCTGGTGAATGCGGCAAGTGAGGTACTGAATATTCCTGCAGAAACCGTTCTTGAGGCATTCGGTGAACACTGGGTACTGCATACAGCGCAGAAAGGTTACGGCGGTTTGATGCAGGCCAACGGTAGCTCATTGCCCGAGTTCCTGGCCAACTTGCCGGGCTTTCATTCAAGGGTGAAGATGCTGTTTCCTAACCTGAAACCGCCCGGTTTCGAGTGTACAGATGTAACTGAAAACTCACTAAAGCTGCACTATCGTACGCACCGCGCAGGCTTAGTGCATTTTGTCATTGGTTTGATGCACGGCCTGGGCAAGTTGTTCAATACACCGGTTATTGTTCACCTGGTCGAATCCAAGGAACAAGGTGCAGATCACGATGTTTTTGATGTCAAGTGGTCAAATGAGCAATCGAATGAAAAAAAATAACCCGTGCTCAACATCTCAGTTTGGCCTTCCGCCACAGCAGTTTGCCGCAGCGTTCCCTTTCCACTTAGTGTTGAACATGCAGATGGAAATACTGCAGGTTGGAACAACACTACAACGTATTTGTGCTGATATCCTCCCCAGCGCGAGTATGGATAAGCTATTTGAATCGATCCGACCAGAGGGTGTTTTCTGTGTCAACTGGGTGCTCGAAAATGCCGGATCATTTTTCCTTATTAAACACCTTGCCAGTGATCTCAAGTTGCGTGGCGAGTTCGTATTTTTACCTCGCGAGAGTGTGTTGCTGTTTCTCGGCACACCTTGGTTTATCGACGCTTCCGAGATCGCCATACATAAACTTAGTTTCGCGGATTTTGCCACCCACGATGTGGTCGTTGACATGCTCCAGCTATTCCAGGTAAACAAGATGGCACTCGAGGACGCGAATAAGCTCTCCGGCAAGCTAACCGCCCAGCGAAGTGCACTTCGGTTAGCCAACGAAAACCTGAAAAAGCAGGAAGAACAGATGAACCAGCTGACTGGCGAACTGCTCCGAAATCGCGATGAAATGTCTGAGGTGGTTGATACCATTAACCAGCTTGAGGAGGGAATTGCATTTCTAGACAGTGATGACCGCTTTGTATTCACCAACTCGGAATACCGGCACATGCACGAGAAAGTCATCGATTCGGTACAAACCGGTGTACTGTTTGAGGATTATCTAAGGCGTTTGTTTGACGCTGGCGAGATTATTACGCACATCATAGACTGTGAAGAATGGGTCGCCAAACGCATGGTAGCTCATCGCTCTTTGCCAAGCGAATGTGAGATAGTCATAGCTGGGGGTAAGACACTCAATATTCGTGAGCAGGTGACTCATAGCGGTGGGATCGCTATGGTGATTAGGGATATCAGCGAGCATAAAAAGTTGCAGGCGCAACTGGTAAACTCGAGCAAGCTCGCCAGCCTGGGAGATATGGCCACCGGAGTGGCGCACGAACTCAACCAGCCGCTTAACATAATATCAATGGCGGCAGGCAACGTTGAGAGAACTCTCAAGCGCGGCGAATTTGACCCAGAATACCAGTTGGAGAAGATGCAGCGTATCAGGGAAAGTGTTGTTCGCGCGTCGAAAATCATCGGCCACCTGAGATCGTTCGGCCGCGATTCTAGTGAAGTTGCTCAGCCATTTGACCCTCGTGATGCCGTGAGAGGCGCGATCGGTATGATCGGTGAGCAGTTAAAGTTGTCTAGGATTGAGTTGGTGTTGGCTCTACCCACTGAGGTAGGTGCGAAGGTGTTTGGATATGCGCTTCGGTTCGAGCAGGTGCTACTGAGCCTTATTCGCAACGCGAGTGACGAGCTGATTGCGCATCCTTCTGGGGGGGGACGGAAACGCATCCAGATTGTCGTGGTGTTCGAGCCACAGGGGCAGGTGAGTATTAGCGTTGAAGACAATGGATCAGGTGTTCCTGTGGAATTACTTGAGAATATCTTCGATCCGTTTTTCACCACTAAGGTGGTTGGTAAAGGGGCTGGACTGGGGTTGTCGGTGTCTTACGGTATAGTTAATGAGATGGGTGGTAAGATCGTTGTGTTGAATACCAGCGGCGGCGCCAAGTTCGAAATCATCCTACCCACGATACATCACTAAGGCAATCGGGATTAGGCCAATCAGAGTGAGCCAAGTGGTAGAAAAATCAATCGAAATCCAGACAACCCATAATCGGACTAGAAAGTTGAGTATCCACCTGTTTTTTACGCGAATTCCATTAATCGAAATTGTGGCTAACGCCCGCTTCATGCATTGAGTCATTCAACAAGAGTTTATGTTTTTAAAAGAGGCGAATTTCTTTCTTTTAACACTTTCAAAAATTTTGATTCATCATAAAATGTTCGTGTCTTCCAACACTTATTAAGCAATACAGACCCATTTTTATGCTAATGCTCCGAAGTATATAGAAATAAAAGCGGTATTTTAGGAGGTATAACTACACCATACCTCACTGACATAATGTTAGATACTGACCAATAAGCCCCTATCGACATAATAAAAAATCAATTATCTGCTGTTATAGCTCATGAAGTACATTATGATGTAAGAGCTAAGTCAGGTGTTAAAAATAATGGTAACGGTGCTGTAACTCTTGTTAATATGCCAACAGAGGACTTAGTTGTAATAATAAGTATAATAAGCTATTCAATAATACAAAAATAAGCCTGCCTTTTTGTCCCTAAATATTTTATACAACCAATTCTTCGCGTTATCAGGGTGTTAAGGAGATATAATAACTAATTGAGTCAAAATTACTAAAATTTTGACCTCCCTCTAATTTAGGGGGGATTTATGAAAAGGAGTCATTCTACATGCTAGTTAACAGGCGGTGCTAGATTCATAAAGAAGAAAATATTTAATATGATAAAGCATTAAATTAAGTAGCTTAAGATTTTTAAGTTTCAGTTTACTAACACATTATTAATAATTATTTGCAATGGATTTATATGAAATTATTATCATTCACACTAACGTGTGTATTTACATTTTTGATCGCTTTCCAGTGGTACCAGCAACATAGCAACTTTACACACAACGCTCATCAACTAGTTGATCAAGATGCAGTTTTCAATAGCTTATTAGATTATGGGCAACATAAAAGTGACCAAATACCTACAGGTGTATTTATTGACTCACTAGAATTTACTGGGCCAAATGATGTTCACCTTAGTGGTTATGTATGGCAAGAGTTTAGTGCTGAAATTTTAGAAAAGCACAAACCAGGGGTTATATTCCCTAACTCTATCGGTAATGTAATAATGAAAGAAGCTTATCGTGATGTTATTGCTGGTATAACCGTTGTTGGTTGGTATTTTGAAGTAGATTTACGACAAAGTTTCAGTTATAAAAATTACCCTATTGATCATAAAACAGTATGGTTAAAAATCCTGCCTGATAATTTTAATAGTAATTTGATTCTAGTACCATCACTTAATTCTTACGATAGTACCGCTAAATTATCTACATTTGGTATTTCACAGGATATTGTACTCTCAGGTTGGGCTTTAAATGAGTCTTTCTTTAGCTACATGAGACTTAATTTTGATACTGATTTTGGTTTGCATAATGACCACCCCAAAACGAACTTACCAGAACTCACGTTTAATATTGTCATTGAACGGGACTTTCTTAGCGCATTCATGATTAATATAACTTTACTATTGGTTAGTATTTTTTTGTTATATAGCTTAGTACTTATGATGACTTCAAATAAGCATCTTAGTTCTAAATTTAGTGCTAGCGTTTCATCCTCTATCGGTAGTTGTGCCGCAATTTTCTTTGTTATATTAATTGCGCATATAGATGTTAGAAAACATTTTCCAGGGGAGGGAATTGTCTATATCGAATATTTTTATTTAGTGAGCTATTTTTTCATAGTATCTACTGCATTTACTATTTATACGTTTAACTCTAGAGAAAAGGCTACAACAAAAGGTTTATTTGCTAATGATGGTATTTTACTTAAAGTTAGTTTTTGGCCAATTTACACATTGTTAATCTGTTTAATTACTTGGAACCATTTTTATTAATTGCTATATTATTTAAAACCAAATGTGGCTCTCGATTATATTTATGTAATGACGTAGGCGGTTCGGAACACGATATGATATTGCTTTCATTTCTTGTAGACGTAAAAGGGTTATTTGTATACTTTTTCTAATTTACACTTCTAAGTAGTTCGATTGTAATATTAAGGAGGACGGTAAATAAGAATTTTTTGCTCTTTAAATGATCACTTTTAGCCTGTTAAAGTGGCGTTATCGATATAAAAGCTAATATCTCGAATGTGGCCAAAGAGATCATTAGAAAGCAGTTTATTTACCTGTTGGCAGTCATACGCCGGTATGGTGTACTGCCAGCGGTAAACTTTATTTAAGTTCTCTACCCACAGAGCGTCGTCACCGTATTGTCAGTAAATTATCACTGGATAATTTGGCATGTAATACCTTGATTAACCGTGAGTTATTAGAAAGTGAGCTGTTAAAAATTGGGGGTAATGAGCTAGGAACGGATAACGAAGAATTTGTCGATGGTATGGTTGCTTGTGCGGTACCTATTAAAGATGAGGATGGCAGGTTGTTTGCCTGTCTTTTTACCCATGCTCTCGTGATTCGTAAAAGTTTAGATGAGTTACTCGCTTTTGAATCAGTATTACGCCAGGCAACTATCGAATTAGGTGAACTACTCAAAAAGCAATAATTGGCCAGCGATTCAAACATCGTAATACTGACGATGAATTGCTTCCAATTATTGATTAACTATTTTGACTTGCTCACATTTGAACTAAGTCCTCGATGTTATTAAACCAGAATGGATTTTTTTTTCAGGTATATAATGATAGAGAATAACTATTATAATTCATATAGTAATAGAAAAAGGCATGTTGACATGCTTGTACAAAA
The DNA here is from genome assembly GCF_014076915.1 of Colwellia sp. MB02u-14. NCBI lineage: Bacteria > Pseudomonadati > Pseudomonadota > Gammaproteobacteria > Alteromonadales > Colwelliaceae > Colwellia > Colwellia sp. MB02u-14. The sequence goes on along the minus strand of NZ_JACGUX010000086.1, from coordinate 60,012 downwards.
AAACTATGGCGGTCTGGGGTGAAATGCCATAGAAAATTACTTTTTATATCAGTTATCCCTGAAGATAGCTGACATAAAAATAGAGTTGGTTACTTTAATCATTAGTTTAGCCTTTTAGCCTTTTAGCATTGGTGATTATAAGGGGATTTATTTCAAAGATTAGAGATAATCACAAAACGTAAATAATATGTCAAATTTTCTCATAAGGTGATGCCATTTCATTATTTATGACGATCCACATTTGTTCCTACTATTTTTTCTCTTACGCTATAAATTTTCTATTAGTAGAGTATTACCATTTATTTTACTGCAAGTCTGGTGGTAGCTAAATCATGACTCTTTAGGTGAGTATCTCGTGCGTATACGTAAGTTTTCCTTAAAAATAGTAACAAATAATGGAACATGAACAGCACTTAGCGTTACTTAGTGCGTCAGCCCAAGGTGACAAACAGGCATTTTCTCAACTGTATTAAGCGACCAGTAAATAGCTCTATGCGGTAAGTTTGAAAATGTTAATACGAAGAGAGTTGTCTAAAAACGCCTTGCAGGAAGTTTACGTCCGTATTTGGCATAACGCATTGGAATATCTTACCGTTAAGGGCACAGTGTTGACCTAGATGGTCAGTATTGTACGTTATCGCGCGCTGGACATTTTACGTTATCACAAAATTAGAAAAGCAGATGAACTCGTTGAGAATAAAAGCTTCGATCTCAACACCGATGACAAAATTAGTGACTCAGAACAACTCTTACTCGATAAATGTTTAAGCAGTTAGATCTTCAGCAACGACAAGTTATTTACTTAGCTTACTTTAATGGTTGCTCTCATCAAAAGGTGGTTAAACACCGAAATAATCCATTGGGTACCTTAAACGCTGGATAAGACGTGGTCTTATGAGCTTACAGAGTTGTTTAACGCCATGAATTATCAATCTGAGACCTCAAAAACACGCTTGCTGCAGAATATGTACTCGGTACTTTGCGTGGACCTGCTCGACAGCGCTTTCAAAAACTGATGATGCAATTTCTGCTGATCAGTGACGCAACCCAAACCTAGGAGCAAAATCTCAATGGTTTGGGCCAAAAAATACCACCCGTGACACCTGATGTTTGTGTGTGGCAGCGTATAGAAAGTCAGTTGGGTTTTGTTACTGAGCCAATACAAACCAATGTTGTGGCAATAACTAAGACAAAACCTCGAATTTGGCAAAGCATTGCTGGTTTAGTGTCGGCGGCTGCAATCGTCCTTACAGTGATGTTATTTAGCGTTTAGCCACTACTTCAACCCGAGGTTCAGCAACTCGCTTTGATGAGCAATGAACAAGCTAACTTGCTATGGGCACTAGAAATTGGTGCAGATACTATTAGCGTACAAGCAACAAAGCAATTTGTGGCGAAGGCTAATTACCTGCGGATCAACAGTTACTGAGTATACTCGCCTTTAATTTTGGTGTTGAAATAGGCCAGTTAGCGATACTTGCTATTTTACTGCCTGTATTAACTTTACTAAGTAATACAACATATTATACGAGAGGTGTACTGCCAGTGGGGTCTCTATTAATTGCTATTATGGCCGTGCAATGGGGTGTAGAACGTTGGTAAACTCCAAAAATTACTGTGTGTACAATGGTCTAATTAAGGAGGGATGAATTAAAGTCTTGAAAAGTGATAGGTCACTCTAGCGACTTGACTAAATTTTATAGGTAAAAAAAGTATTGCGGATGCAATACTTTTAAGTCGCTACTCATAGTTAGCTAGGTTAATAACTTACACCGTTGTAAAAAACGGCGTAAGTATTTATTCAAGACTTAGAGAAGATCAAAGCGATCAGCATTCATCACACTTGCCCATGCAGCAACAAAATCAGTGACAAATTTTTCTTGATTATCATCCTGCGCGTAAACCTCAACATATGAACGAAGAATTGAGTTCGAGCCAAAGATAAGATCAACGCGTGTTGCTGTCCATTTTACCTTATCTGAATGACGGTCGCGGACCTCATAGAGGTTATCATCCGTTGACTTCCACGTGTAATTCATATCGGTGAGGTTAACGAAATAGTCGTTTGATAATACGCCTTCGCGTTCAGTGAATACCCCATGCTTTGTGCCACCGTAGTTAGTGCCAAGCATACGCATACCACCAATTAACACTGTCATCTGGTGAGCGGTAAGTCCCATCAATTGTGTACGGTCAAGCATGAGTTCTTCTGCGCTAACAATATAGTCCCCTTTGAGCCAGTTACGATAAGCATCATGGGTTGGCTCTAATACTTCAAAGGAATCTACATCGGTCATCTCATCTGTCGCATCGCCACGCCCTGGTGAGAACGGAACGGTTACGTCAAAGCCAGCCGCCTTTGCAGATTGCTCAATACCAACATTACCTGCTAAAACAATGACATCAGCAATACTTGCACCGCTACCATCTGCAATAGTTTCAAGCGACGCTAACACCTTAGCAAGACGCGAGGGTTCGTTACCTTGCCAATCTTTTTGCGGGGCAAGACGAATACGAGCACCGTTCGCGCCACCGCGTTTGTCAGAACCACGAAATGTTCGCGCGCTGTCCCATGCGGTAGAGACCATTTCGCTGATACTCAAACCACTTGCTGTTATTTTTTTCTTTACTGATTCAACATCATAACCAGTATCACCTGCTGGAACAGGGTCTTGCCAGATAAGATCTTCTTGTGGCACATCGCTGCCAATATAATTCGCTTTTGGCCCCATATCGCGGTGCGTAAGTTTAAACCATGCCCGTGCAAACACGTTAGAAAAGTATGCGGGGTCTTTAGAGAAACGCTCTGAAATCTCTCTATATGCCGGGTCCATTTTCATCGCCATGTCGGCATCAGTCATAATTGGATTTTGACGGACAGATGGATCTTCAACATCAACAGGTTTATGTTCTTCCTTAATATTTATCGGTTGCCACTGCCAAGCACCAGCAGGGCTATTTTTGAGCTCCCATTCGTGGTTGAGTAACATCGAAAAATAGCCATTGTCCCACTGAGTAGGATGTGTGGTCCAAGCGCCTTCAATACCACTTGTTATTGTATCGCGACCAACACCGCGTTTGGTTTTGTTGTTCCAACCTAAACCTTGTTCAGTGATATTGGCCGCTTCGGGCTCTTCACCTATTTGTGAAGCATCGCCATTGCCATGACATTTTCCTACGGTGTGACCACCGGCCGTTAGCGCAACGGTTTCCTCATCGTTCATCGCCATACGTTCAAACGTTACACGAATATCATGCGCTGTTTTAAGGGGATCTGGCTTACCATCAACACCTTCCGGGTTAACATAAATAAGGCCCATCATTACTGCCGCCAATGGGTTTTCTAAATCACGTTCACCCGAATAACGGCTTCCTTCACTGCCACTAGGAGCAAGCCATTCTTTTTCTGAACCCCAGTAGGTATCTTTTTCTGGATGCCAAATATCTTCACGACCAAAAGCAAATCCAAAGGTTTTTAAGCCCATAGATTCATAGGCAACAGTCCCTGCATAAGCAATTAAATCAGCCCAGCTCAGTTTGTTACCGTATTTCTTTTTAATCGGCCATAGTAAACGGCGCGCTTTATCTAAGTTAGCGTTGTCTGGCCAAGAATTAATGGGGGTAAAACGCTGATTACCTGTAGCTGCTCCGCCTCTGCCATCTGATATACGGTATGTCCCTGCTGCATGCCAAGACATACGGATCATTAGTCCACCATAATGTCCCCAATCAGCAGGCCACCAGTCTTGGCTATCGGTCATGAATGCGTGCATATCTTTCTTAAGGGCCGTGATATCAAGATCTTTTACGGTTTCTCTATAATCAAAATTGGCTCCCATCGGATTCGTTTTATTATCATGTTGATGAAGAATGTCTAGATTAAGCGACTTTGGCCACCAGCCCATATTAGACGTACTGCTTTGTGTGGCACCGCCGTGCATTACTGGGCATTTTCCACTTGTTGTTGTTTTTTTTTCATTCATATTCAATTTCCTTTTGTTAATCGGTACGGAACGGTCTTAGATAATAGTGAGAATAATACGATATGATGACGCTAAGTGATCACTTTGAAATACACCTAATCTTTTTAAAATACATCATAGTACATTCTGTAAAAACCGCATTTTTTCTTAGTGCGAGATGACTTAATAACGTATCTCATTCTGTTCGTTTATTAAACCTTATTTTTTCATAATTAAATGCGTTTATACCGGGTAAACATATGGGGAAAATGTTTCAGTTGTATGAAATGGGTTATTGGTTATAAAAGATAGTACGGCTTCTTCTTTATTATTTTATCTTTGCGGGTTATCCACGCATTAACACTTTTGCTTTGTAACACTTGTGTCATCTTTCTTAAATAAAAACTACATATTACTTCAACATTTCTGTCATTTAACCCCCGTAGGATAGCCGCAACTTTATTCTAATAATTTCTGCGGAGCAGACTAACATGCAAATGAATTCACTCTTTAAAATAAGTACGCTAGCTTGTGCTATTACTTTAGCCGGTTGTGGTGGTGGCGATATTAAACTCTCATCTGAAGTGAATAATTCAGTGGGTGATACGACTATTACTAACCCAACGCCTACCGATCCCGTAGTGACTGAATTACCGGGTAAGTCTAGTTCTGTGTTGGGACAAGATGTTTCAAATGCTTTAGGTTTTGATGTTGCTGTACAAGTACTTGATGGACAAATTAGCAGTGATATGACGTTAGTTGCCAGTGCCGACAGCAAGCCGGTATTTTATGCCATTAGTGGTGCATTAGAAGTGATGGCAGGAACAACGCTAACTGTAGAGCCTGGCGTTGTTCTTTTTGGACAATCAGGTGGTGATTATTTAGTTGTGCACCGCGATGCAAAAATAATGGCAGAAGGCATAAAAACTAAACCTATTATTTTAACTTCATTGCAAGATGTTAAAGGCGAAGAAACAACAGCAGGTCAATGGGGTGGTGTCGTTATTTTAGGTAATGCCCCTTCGAATAAATGTCCTACTGATGGCAGTGCATGTTCTCTTCAAATTGAAGGCGCAGAAGAAGGGGCTGTCTTTGGTGGCACAAACTGGGAAGACAATTCAGGTATTTTAAAATACCTTGTTGTTAAATATGCTGGGTTTGAAATTGCGCCCGACAACGAACTAAATGGTATAACGTTTGGTGGTGTTGGCTCAGGAACAACGGTTGATTATATTCAAGTACATTCAAATGCCGATGACGGCGTAGAATTTTTTGGCGGTGCGGTTAATGTTAAGCATTTAGTGTTAACAGCGAACAAAGATGACAGTATTGATTGGGATAATGGTTATAAAGGTATGCTGCAACATGTTTATGTAGAACATGCTAAAAATGCCGGCGAAGCAAACCGTGGTATTGAAGGTGATAACGATGGATCTTCTCCTGATAAAGAGCCACAGTCAGCGCCAATTATTGCTAATTTAACCATTGTCGGTAATAACTTTGACAGTGCAGATAAAGACTCAGAAGGTATTTACTTACGCGAAGGAACCGCAGCAAAAATATTTAACACGGTTGTAACAGGCACCAGTGAAATGGGTGAATGTTTAGAAATTGAAGGTGGTGCAACGAGCTCTGTAACCGTTAATAATGCTAACAGTGGTAAAATTGTTATGCAAAACAGTGTTATGGCCTGTAATAACAGTGAAAACTTCAAAAATGCTAAAGCGGAAGATGGCAGTGTTTTACTTGACCTTGAAGCATGGTTCAGTGCAGAAACATCTAATAGTATCAGTAGTTCTATTTTAATTAATGAAAACGGTATTCCTGATGCTAACTCGCCACTTGTTGCTGAAAATGCCGGACAAGATGTCGCTAATACACAAAATGCCTTTTTTGACTCCGTTGACTACATTGGCGCGTTTGACAGTGCTAACAACCCGGGTAACGATTGGCGTGAAGGTTGGGCCTTTGGTTACGGTGGTGGTGTAGTAACCGCTCAGGCAGAAACACAAGGTTGTCCTACTGGTACATCGGCAATTTCTTCAGTCAATGGCTCAAACATTACTTGTCAATTAAGCGGTGTTATTGCTAATAACTTAACGTTAACCGCTAATAATGTTTATGCCCTAAACGGCGCTGTTTTTGTTGGTGGCGATAAAATCAACTCAGCAACGTTAACCATTGAAGCGGGTACAACCATTTATGGCCGTTCAGGTAGCGATTACTTAGTGGTGAGTCGTGACTCAGAAATCCAGGCGAATGGTACCGCCTCAAAACCAATCACTTTTACGTCAAGTCAAGATTTGACGGGCGCTGAAACAGGTGCGGGACAATGGGGTGGTATTGTGCTTTTGGGTAATGCGACATCAAATAAATGTCCAACGGATGGCAGTGATTGTGCACTTCAAATTGAAGGTGCTCAAGATGGTGCCGTCTTTGGCGGCACAGACGATGCCGACAGCTCAGGTACATTACGTTATGTCGTGGTTAAGCATGCAGGTTATGAAATAGCACCAGACAACGAATTGAACGGTATCACGTTTGGTGGTGTTGGTTCTGGTACGAAAGTCGAATATATTCAAGTACATGAAAATGCTGATGATGGTATCGAGTTTTTTGGTGGCACCGTTAACCTTAAGTACGTGGTATTAACGTCTAACAAAGATGACAGCGTTGATTGGGATAATGGTTTTCGTGGCAATTTACAATACGTATTAGTTAAGCACGACCCACAAAATGGTGAAGCAAACCGTGGTATCGAAGGTGATAACGACGGTTCAACACCGAACAAGCTACCACAATCAAACCCAAGCATTGCCAACATGACCATTATAGGCAATACATTTGACACAGCCGATAAAGACTCTGAAGGTGTTTATCTTCGAGAAGGCACGAAAGCGCAACTGCATAACTTTGTTGTTACAGGTCCTGCGGGCATGGGCGAATGTCTAGAACTTGAAGCAGGTTTAACTGTAGACCAAGCAAAATCTGGTGGTACGGTAATGAGCAATTCTGTTATAGCTTGTGATGAAGCGTTTAAAGGCACAAAAGACTCTAGCGATACTGCTTTTGACTTAATGAGCTGGTTCATTAACGATAATACTGAAAACAGTACCGCTGCAAATACAAGTGCGGTACTAGAGGGCATTTTCACTATCGATACCACAACACCTAAAGACTTTACCGGTAACAGCTTTTTTGAAAATGCTGACCATGTAGGTGCGGTAACGAAAGCGAAAAACTGGACAGCAGGATGGACAGTAGGTCTTGAAGAATAATTAGACGTTGCAAGGCGAGCACTGTTTATTCCAATAATCAGTGTTCGCATTTTTATACCAGCATAACTAATCAACACTCAATCAACCTACCTGATGCAAGCGATTATCAAAGCAGAAAAAGCGTATCAAAAGCAAGCACAGAGACTCTATCGAGGTTAACGATGAATAAAGAATTAAGGCATAGCGCCAACAAACTAAAAGCAAAAAAAAATAATAATCGTTTTAGTTTAAACTGTTTAGCGCTAGCAATATTAACAAGCTTTTCAGCGACATCAGCAGTATCAGAGCAAACATCAGCAGAAGATGAGGCTATTGAAGAAGTTGTTGTTAAAGTAAGTCGGTTAAAAGGCACCGCTAGCGCTATTATCGCAGAGCGCCGCAATCAAGCCTTTATTGCTGATATTTTAGGCGCAGAGCAAATTTCACGCACCGGTGACAGTGATGCTGCAGCCGCGTTACGACGTGTTACGGGTGTAACATTAGTCGATGGCAAATTTATCTACGTACGTGGTTTAGGTGAACGCTATTCCAGCACACAATTAAATGGTGCCGCTGTACCTAGCCCAGATCCTACACGAAGTGTTATACCACTTGATTTATTTCCAGCGTCGATTATCGAATCTTTATCGGTACAAAAATCTTATTCACCTTCAATGCCGGCACATTTTGGTGGCGGCAATGTTGATATCCGTTTAAAGAGTATTCCAACAGATTTTCTTTTTAATATGTCGGGTAATGTTGGGGGAAATAGTGAAAACTTTGATGATGGCTACAGCTACAAAGGTGGCAGTGATGACTGGCGTGGCCAAGATGACGGCACTCGCGCAGCACCCAAAACATTACAAAAATTATGGAAAAATTACAGTCCATTAAAAAATCTTAGCCAAGATGAAAACCGTGCAATAGCGGCGCAGCTTAATCGTGATTACGATCCCGTTAAAGAAAATATCGAACCAGATTTTGGCCTTGATATTGCGATCGGTGACAAATTTGAACAGGGTAAATATCGTTGGGGTTATTTAACTTCTTTATCTTATGACAATCAATGGCAAGTAAGTGAATTATACGAAGGTCTAGATTTTCGCAATAACACTGACGATTCATGGAGTTTAGTACGAGGTTTTGACCAAGTTACCTCAACGGAGCATTCGGTGAAATGGTCAGGTCTGTTGAACTTAGGCGTAGAATACGACCGAGATCATCGCCTTGATTATAGTTTAATTGTGCTACGTGATACTGCCAACGAGATAAAAGACAAACTCGGTAATACCAATAACGTGTTACTGAGCGACGGCCTTCGCATTCGAGACAGTGATGTTAGCTACGAAGAGCGTGAGATGATCGCTAACCAGTTTCGTGGCACGCACAACCTGCCATGGCTGTGGAGCATAGGTTTTGATTGGAAATACTCAGACGCTCGTTCAAGTCGCTACGCGCCTGGTAATGTTTCTACGCGCTACATATTGAGTGACGAAAACGAAGATGGTGTGTTTGATCTTGCTAACGAAAGTAGTTTACGTAAGGCTTCAACTGCTACTCGTTATTCCTTTCAGGACTTGGAAGATAAAGTAGCAAACAGCGGTTTTAACCTGTCTTTGCCCGTGACATTTTCGCAATCAGAAGTAGAGCTTAAATTCGGTGGCGACTTTATTGAGAAAACTCGCGACGCTTTTTCGAGACGTATCGATGTAAATACCTTAGCCTTTAAGGAACTTAGTCTTAGTGGTAATAAAATGAATGATATTTTAACTGACGATATTATTCTTAATCATCCATTACAAGGCAGTGAAACGATTATTCGAGACACCTCTGTAATGGGCGATGACTATTATTCAGCACAAATGACTGATGCTTATTACTTTGAGGCTGATTGGTTTATTGACAATACTTGGCGTATCAGTGGTGGTTTTCGCTGGGAAGATTACCGTCAGGTTGTTGCTCCTTTAGACCCTGCAACGGGACGCTTTGATTTACCGTCTGAACCAACAGAAGCTGATTTAAAGAAACTATCCTTTACAGAAGATGATATCTATTCGGCGTTAGCGCTTACTTACATGATGAGTGATGAGGTTCAGTTTCGCTTGTCTTATGGTGAAACCACGATACGCCCAGATATTCGCGAAGTTGCTCCATCAACCTACCTTGACCCGTTAACCGGGTATCCTATTCGAGGGACTGCGGGGATAGAAACAACCGATATTAAAAACTACGATCTACGTTGGGAGTGGTACTTAAATACGGGAGAAAACTTATCCGTTGGTTTGTTCTACAAAGAGATGATAAATCCTATTGAATCAGTTCAATCACCAGGCCAAGATGGTCCGCCTCTTATTGTTATTGCAAATGCTGATGATGGTGAAGTTTATGGTGTTGAAGTAGAGTTCATGAAAGATTTTGCCTTTTTGGGTGATTTTGCTGGCATGAACGGCAACGATTTTTTCTTGTCGGGTAACGTGACCTTAAGTGACTCTGAAATAAATATCAACACGCAACGGGTTGTTGAACAAACTGGAGTTTCTGCAGCCATTACTAACCCCACACGCAGAATGACAGGTCATTCTGAATATGTGGTAAACATAAACTTAGGTTACGATGCACCCAACGGTAATCATTCAGTGACAGTGGCCTACAATGTCTTTGGTGAACGTATTATTATTCCAGGTATAGAAGGGCAAGACGACAAGTATGAACAACCTTTTCATTCACTTGACATGGTATATACCTACTATCCTACCTATTCAACAACGTTAAAATTCAAAGTACAAAACCTACTGGATGAAAGTAAAGAAATAGAGTTTTCTGACACTTTATTTCGTAGTGAAACGAAAGGCATTGCGTTTGATATTTCATTTAAGTGGGATTTCGATTAGTTAACATCCGTTGTTAATGAATAAAAAATGGCTATCAAGGTAATTTGATAGCCATTTTTATTGTTAGACAATAATTTTTTTGATCGTGTAAATATCTGCTCGTCTCCTTAAGTATTACTGAAATCACAATGTAAAATATTGATATTATTTATATTAACAATATGAGCATGAAATATATATGCTTACAATATAGTCATTACAGGCAAGTACCCACCGTATATGATTAGCTCATCAATGGTTTATCGAGAATCACTCGCCAGTTATTAATCAGGCTTTTTCATTAAGGAAGATAAATTGAAAAAAGTTGTAGAGCGAATCAGTACGAGTAGAAGAAGACTTCTAAAAAAAGCGACAGCGCTTGCTACTTTAGCGGTATCAAGCACTATGGTCAGCAATCGTGTTCAAGCAAGCGCACAAGAGAGTTGTGAACGTTCAGATACCAAAGATTTAAGTTACTTACCAAGCCCTAAACAAGCCCAAGCTACTGAAGGTGTATTGCCCTTATCTGGTGGCGCAGGACTTTACTATTGGGACACTGGCGGGGAAGGCCCTGCAGTAGTATTGTCTCATCCCGGTAGAGGAAGTGCGTTAACGTGGCCTTATCAGCAACCTGTTCTTTCTGCAGCGGGCTTTAGAGTTATTGCATACTCTCGACGTGGTTATTATGGTTCCCCAGCCGGTTTAGCTGCTGATACAGGTAACTATGCTGATGACCTTAATGCGTTAATTACTCATCTAAATATCGACAAATTTCATATTCTTGGTCTCGCCGCAGGCGGTTTTGCTGTTTCGGATTATGCGGTGTCATATCCTGAAAAACTGCTTAGCATGGTTATCGTTTGTAGCCTTTTTGGCTTATGGGACAAAAATATTGACGAACGTTTGGATTTTATTCTCCCTAAGAGCTTTGCGGGTTTACCGCCTGAATTTAAAGAACTGGGTGCTTCATATCGTTGGGCAAACCCTGAAGGTGTTCGTCAGTGGATTGATATGGAAGAAAAGTCGAGGGGGAATGGCGAAAGGCATGGTCAGCAAGCTAAAAGTAATATTACGTGGGAGAAAATGAGAGCGGGTAATATTCCTACTTTTTTTATTGCAGGTGGAGCTGACTTATATCAACCCCCTTCAATGATGAGGGCTGCAGCACGCGAAATACCTAACAGCCAGACTCTGGTGGTTGCAGAAGCGGGGCATGCTGTGCAGTGGGAACAACCAGCATTATTTAATCAGGCCGTTATCGCTTTTTTTAGAAAACACCAATAAATTTCAAATGGTTAGCGTGATTTTAGCCAAGACTTGATTTTTTCATCACTATAATATTTACCACCTTCTTTAATTTATTGATTTAAAAGTGGTATTTTTATGGCTTGATTTGTGCTCTCATAAAACAATTATTTTAAAATAAGGATGTTATAAATAATGTATGGCGTTAATAAGAAAAATTTACTGTTAACTTTGCCGATATTGAGTCTTTTATGGTTTACAGCAACGATCGTTATAGGTGGTCTGTTTTATCCTGGCTATAGCCATACCTCGCAGTTTATTAGTGAACTAGGCGCAACAGGCTCGCCGCACGGAAATTATGTTAATTATATAGGGTTCATGCCAACAGAGTTGTTCATGCTTGCTTTTGTATTGATATGCTTTTCTGTTATTCCTAAGACAAAGGTTAATTTTAGCGGATTGTGCTTTATTGGACTTTATGGGGGTACGCTCAGTGTTGCCGCTTTTTTCCCTTGCGATTTTGAATGCCGCCCTACAACACCATCACTGTCACATAATATTCATATGCTATCTGCGTTCCCGGGTTATTTATCTGGAATAGTATCCATGTTTGTTATTTCATCAGGTTCATCATTTTGGGCTAAATCTAAAACGTTTAAAATATTTAGCTATGGTATCGGTTTTTTATGTATCTATGCATTGTTGAATTTAGATCCTAAATTAGCTTTTGTTGGTAGTGTTCAGCGTAGCTTGGATCTCATGATATATTTGTGGTTTATCTATTTTGCTTATCATTTGAGAAAGTTCTTGTCTGAAAAATAACGCTATAGAGAACCGTTTACATTTTTACTTTATATCTAAATAAAAGTTGAGCGTTTATTATTTGCGTCCTTAATGGCACATAGCTATTTTACTGCAGTATGGAGAGAAACCATCAATAAACGTTGGCTTGTTATCGCTGTTATTATCAGTTATTTAATGATGTTATTTGGCGGTGCTGCACTCAAACCTGACTATTCTCACATTAGCCAATTTATTAGTGAACTTAATGCAACAGGTACTCCCTATGCAGGAATAGTCAGTTGGCTTGGCTTCTTTTTATTTGGTGTTCTAGCAAGCCTTTTACTTTTTGTTACTGCCGATAAAGCACCTGTTCGCGGCATTAGTCGCATAGGATACTGGTTACTTATTGCCGAGCCTATTGCTTACATGGGCTCAGCATTTTCTCCATGCGATTTTGGCTGCCCTGTTGATGGAGGTATGAGTCAATTGATGCACAATGCCCTTGCCGTGGCTACCTTCATATCAACATCACTTGGATTGTTCTTGCTTTCATTCACACCAAAAATCTCTGTTTTACAGCGAGTTTTTTGGGTGGTTTTGTCTTGTTTATGGCAAGTTTTATTTGTGTTGATGCTCGATGAAGCGATGCTAGAGATCCGTGGCCTGTTACAACGTATTGGGGAATGTGTTGTTTATAGCGTACTTTGTATTAGCGCTTGGCGACTATTAAGCGCTAATAAAGATTTATCCTAAGTCGATAACGCTAATTTAGGCTTTAAGGTACACGAATTTTAGTGGTTCTTTATGGCTTATAGTGAGTATTATTTAGCCTGATCTTTCTTTAGCTAAGGCACCTAATGTTGGCGAGGTGAGTATTAATTCATCAGCTAATTCACCTAATACTTTTTTTGGCAATTTTTTAATAATCATTTCACCAACATTATTAGCGTTGCTTGCTGCAGCAAAAAATAATATATTTTTACCGTTACAGGTTATATCATCAAAAATAGAGCGTATTTTAATACGTTGTGTTTTTAATAAAGAGCGGAATCGCCTCTTGTCGTCAGCGGCAACAAACTCACAAATGTTTTGAGCAACATTATAGGCCATTGCCTTAGGTGAGTATGATTGTGTTATTAAGAGTAATATTATTATTGAGGTTATACCTGCTGCGTTATATCTCATCATTCATTTATTCCTCAAAATTTGTCATTCACTAATTTTATTTTCTTCTAATAAGTGTAGTCGCTAATTTTTTAATTTCATTTTTATCCATTTTTATTTTCAATAACACTCTTCATTTAATAAATCGGCAATATTACTGAAACTTAATCGTCACATTTAGCCATTAACATAATCGACATTAATTTTAGGGGTAATCAAATAAAAACTGATTAACTCAAACAAAGGTAAAAAGGTTTTACTATGAAACTTTCAAAAATTGCACAAGCTTGTTTAATACTCAGTTTAAGCACAACCAGCTTAATTAGCCATGCAACCCCCTCTGCAGAAAGTAACGACAAACAACTGAGTCAAGTTGTTGATGCGGGAACACAAATCAACCAATCAGCAAGTCAATCTCAACAGCGTGTTAATACCATTAACGAGCAAATACAAACAAAGTTGCAACAATTTAAAACCATTAACAAGGAAATTGACGGCTTAACCGTTTATAACCAACAAATGAATACGCAAGTGGCAAACCAATTAAAAGAGCTTGACCAAATTGCGGTATCGATGGAACAAGTCAGCATCATAGAGCGCCAAATTTCACCGTTAATGGCCCGTATGATTGAAACACTCGAAAACTTTGTTGCTTTAGATGTGCAGTTTTTAACGACTGAGCGTAATCAACGTATCACCGACTTAAAAAGCATGATGGAACGTGCCGACGTTGCTATTTCAGAGAAGTTTCGCCGGGTACTAGAAGCTTATCAAGTTGAAGTTGATTACGGACGAACTATTGAAGCATACACGGGGTTAATTGATATAGAGGGTAGTGAACAAAATGTTGATTTCCTCAGAATTGGTCGGGTGAGTTTAGTGTATCAAACACGTGATGGAAAAAAATTAGGCTTATGGGATAATGCATCAAAGTCATGGAAACCCCTTTCAGCTCAATACCGTTTAGATATTAATAAAGGTTTACGCATCGCTCGTAAACAACTTGCCCCAGACTTAATTATTGTACCTGTTGTACAAAACTCGGCTGAATAAGGAATATCGCTATGAAAAAATTAACAACATTACTCTCGGCAATTACGTTGTCAGTGGTCTCTGTATTCAGTAGCCAAGTTATCGCTCAACAAGCAACAAACTTAGATGATTTATTGTCACAACTAGCGCAAGGTAAAATCGCGCAAAGTAAGCAGAATCAAAGTCGTGAAGCTGAATTTAATGCAAAGAAGAGCCAACAAATTCAATTATTGAATCAAGCCAGTCAGCAGCGTGACCAAGGCATTAATTTAAGTACTCAGCTCGAGAAGAGCTTTCAAGACAATGATGTAAAGCTTGGTGATAATACCGATGCGCTTAATAAACGTATGGGTGAATTAAAAGAGTTGTTTGGTGTTTTACAACAAGTTGCTGGCGATACGCGCAGTAAATTTCAAACGTCGGTTGTTTCAGCTCAAATTGCTGGACGTGGTGAGTTTTTAGATGAATTTGCACAAAGTATGGGCTCTTCTTCTAAGTTAGCTTCTATCGAAGAAATTGAACGTTTGTGGTTTGAATTACAACGAGAGATGACGCAAAGCGGCAAGGTACATAAATTTAGCCGCGAAATTGTTTTAGCGAATGGTCAAAAAAGCCAAGCTGATGTCGTTAGAGTCGGTGGTTTTAACTTGGTTTCACAAGGACAGTACCTTGAGTATATTGATGAAACAGGTGCTGTTGCTCAATTAAAGAGGCAACCCTCAAGCCGTTACTTATCAAGTGCTGATGAACTAACGTCAAGCACTGGCGACGTTGTTCCTTTTGCTTTAGACCCAACGGGTGGTTCAATTTTAGGATTATTAGTCCAGGCACCTGATATACAAGAACGTGTTGAGCAAGGTGGAGCCGTTGGCTACGTTATATTAGCGATTGGCCTTATTGGTTTACTGATCGCAATTGAACGTTTTATTACCCTTTTCTTTATTGGTGGTAAAGTTAGCCGTCAATTAAAAACGAATACCGCATCAAATGATAATCCGCTAGGTCGTGTGATGTTAGTTCAAGATAAAAACCCGAATGACAATGTTGAAACGTTAGAGTTAAAGCTCTCTGAAAGCATTCTAAAAGAAGTACCGGTATTAACAACAAGGCTTACTTTTATCAAAATAATTTCAGTTGTGGCGCCTTTAATTGGTTTATTAGGTACGGTTACCGGCATGATTAATACCTTCCAAGCGATTACGCTCTTTGGTACTGGTGACCCTAAATTAATGGCGGGTGGTATTTCTCAAGCTTTAGTTACCACCGTACTTGGTTTAGTTGTTGCGATACCTATGGTCTTTATTTCAACTTTACTTAATACGCGAAGCCGCGGCATTATTAATATTTTACAACAGCAAAGCGCTGGGATTTTAGCTGAACGCTCAGAAGGCTCAGCTAAAACAGCAACACCAGAGCAAGGAGCATAAATAATGATCCTCTTCATCGAAATGATGAATCGTATCCAAGCGTTCTTGGATACGGGGGGGCTTGTGCTAAGTGTTATTGCAGCTGTTATCTGTTTAATGTGGTTACTTATTTTTGAACGATTATTTTTCTATTTACACAGTTACAAAGCAGTGAAAAAAAATATCATTGGAAGTTGGTTTAAACGTACAGAAAGACATTCATGGAATGCTGAGCACATAAGAATCGCGCATGTTTCAAGAGCCACCGAAATGCTGAAAACGAATGTAACGTTAATTCAATGTTTAGTTGTACTGTGCCCGCTGCTTGGTTTAATGGGAACAGTAACAGGCATGATTGAAGTGTTCGACGTTATGGCTATTTCAGGTAGTGGTAATGCGCGTTCAATGGCTTCAGGTGTTTCACGCGCTACTATCCCAACAATGGCAGGCATGGTTGGTTCATTATCTGGGGTATTTATGGTGACTTGGTTGCAGCGTAAAACAAAACGTAGAACTGAGCAAATGCAAGATAGCCTTCCCATGGCTCACCAATAATTAGCACTTAAATAAGGAGAAGCGCTATGCGTTCTCAATTATCAAATATTTTACAAGAACAAGAAGAAGCCGAAGAAATTAACATGACACCGATGTTAGATGTTGTTTTCATCTTATTGATATTCTTTATCGTTACCGCCTCGTTTGTTAAAGAAGCCGGTATTGAAGTGAATCGCCCTGAAGCGGCTACGGCAGTAAAAAAAGAGCGTGCCAATATTTTAGTGGCGATTAGTGAAAAAGGTGAGATTTGGATTAACAAGCGCCGTATTGATATTCGAGCAGTTCAGGCGAATATAGAACGATTAAAGGCCGAAAACCCACAGGGTACTGTGGTTATTCAAGCGGATCAAAAGTCGACAACTGACACGTTAATCAAAGTCATGGACGCTGCTCGTTCTGCAGGCGTTTATGACGTTTCAATTGCTGCACAAGAGGGGTAGGTCATGGCAACCGTGATGAACACGCCAGCCCGTTATAGCATAGGTTTATTGCTTGCTGTTGTAATGACCTTTTTATTGTTATGGGGTATGCAAGCACTGATTTCGGGGGGAAATAACGCCTTAACAGAAGCACCTCGCGGTAATGTGCTTGACTTTATTCGTCTAAAAAAAGAGCCACAATTAACGACAAAGGAAAGAAAACCACAAAAGCCACCTGCGCCTAAAGCACCACCACCGCAGATGCAGCAACCACAAATGCAACAAGCCAACCCTAATGCCTTAAGTACAAGCTCTGGGTTTGGTGCTGACATTCAAACGGATCTAAGTTTAGCGGGCGGTTTAAGTTTAAGTGGCGGTGATGGCGACTATTTACCCATTGTAAAAGTCGCCCCTATATATCCACGTCGCGCGCAATCTCGTGGTATTGAAGGTTATGTTATTGTCGAATTTATAGTGACCAAGAATGGCTCTGTACGTGACGCTGTAGTGGTAGAAGCTAAACCAGAAAATATTTTTAACCAAGCTGCAATGGCTGCCGCATTAAAATTTAAGTATAAACCACGTGTGGTTGATGGTGTCGCCATGGAAGTTGCTGGCGTACAGAACAAAATTTCTTTCCAAATAGAAGGTTAAGGAGTCTGTAATGACTAAAATGACAACTTTAAAAAGAAAAGCGTTATCGTGCCTTTCAATAGCATTACTCTTTAGTGCCCCAGTAGTACTTAGCGAAAATATCGGTGGTAATATTGCTCAAGCCCAAGATCAAGTTAAAGCACAAGGCGAGTCAGCTAAAAAATCCACGTCAGTGAAAGTACCCGCAATGCGCAATCGTGTTTACACACAACTTGCTCGAGCACAAAAACTGGCTGATGAAGGTAATGGTCTCGAAGGGTTTGATGTACTTGACGAAGTACAAGAGCGTATTGGAAGTTTAAACAGCTATGAGCGAGCAATGCTGTGGAATTTCTATGGCTTTATGTACTACGGTAATGACGATGTGGCTTCAGCCATTGATAGTTTTGAAAAAGTTATCAAAGAACAAGCAATCCCTGAATCATTAAGGCTATCAACACTTTACTCGTTAGCGCAATTATCAATGCAAATGCAAAACTTTCCACAGTCTTTGATGTTTTTAGGATTATGGCAAGCAAGTAACCCGAAAGAAATGACCGATACTCAACAGGTATTATTTGCGCAGGTTTATTACCAAAACAAACAATATCAGCAGTCGCTCAACTATGTTTCAAAGGCGGTTGCACAGAGCTTCGCGGCCGATGAAATACCCAAAGAAAACTGGTTAGTCTTGCAACGTGCGAATTACTTTGAATTAAAGCAACCGATTGAAGTTACGCGTGTTATTGAAAACTTGGTTCGTTATTACAACAAGCCTAAATATTGGTTACAGCTTTCAGCCATGTACGGTGAAATAGGTGAGGAAGGTAAGCAACTTGCGGTGATGGAAAGTGCGTGGCAAGCTGGTTATGTGACTCAACCAACCGACATTATTACCCTCGTACAGCTTTATCGTTATCATCAGGTCCCCATTAAAGCGGCGAACTTACTCGCTGAAGCAATAGACAGTGGTAAAGTGATTGCTGAGGAAAAGTATTTAGATATGCTTGCCAAGGCATATATTGCTGCAAAAGATGATGAGAAATCTATTCCAGTGTTAATAAACGCTGCTAAAATTTCCGATACTGGTAAATTTGATGCCCATTTAGCCCAGGCCTATTTAAATTTAGAAAAATGGCAACTTGCTATAAAATCAGCGGATAAAGCACTTAACCGTGGCGGATTAGATTCAGAGACTAACTTAGGTAATATGTACTTAGTCAAAGGGATGGCAGCATTTAACTTACAACAATTTGAACAATCTTTATCTGCCTTTGAACAAGGAAAAAAAGTTAAAAGTTCGGCTAAAACCGCTAAACAGTGGTTTAAGTATGTAGAAAAAGAGCAAGCAGCAAAGCAAAAGTTAGCAATGCTAAACTAGTTTATCATTAGGTTTAGCTATACTCCATTGACACCATAGAGCCCCTCACAGATGAAAGTTATCTCGCAGTGAGGGGCTCTATATTTATTATAAAAATAACCATTATTATTTTTAGGTGTATGAAATTCATTCAATTGATGGTAAAACATTAGTCATAATAAATATATTATAAAATCCATAAGAAAAATAATATGTTGCAGCTTTACCTTAATTTACGTTGAAGTTTAAGTTGTGATCTTTTAAAAAAGGTGGCTTATGAATATTGGAATACCTAAGGAAACGTTAACGGGGGAAAACCGAGTAGCAGCATCGCCAAGCTCGGTAGTTGCTCTACTCAAACTTGGTTTTACTGTTTATGTACAAAAGGGGGCAGGAACAAAAGCAAGTTTTACTGATGAAGAATTTGCCGATGCAGAAGCTTCTTTAGTCACGAAAAAAATATGTTGGCAGTCAGATATTATTTTTAAAGTGAATGCTCCATCACTTGACGAAGTTGCGCAAATGAAAGATGGCGCACATTTAGTCAGCTTTATTGCCCCAGCACAAAGTCCTGAATTACTTGAAGCTTTACGGGAAAAATCAATCACCACTTTTGCTATGGAAATGGTGCCACGTATGACGCGTTCTCAGTCAATGGACGCCCTTAGCTCAATGGCTAATATTGCTGGTTACCGTGCTGTTATAGAAGCCACTCATCTTTTTGGTCGTTTTCTTACCGGGCAAATTACGGCTGCGGGTAAAATGCCTCCTGCCAAAGTGATGATTATTGGTGCGGGGGTTGCTGGTCTTGCGGCTATTGGCACTGCTGGAAGTTTAGGCGCTGTGGTTCGCGCTTTTGATACACGCCCTGAAGTAAAAGAACAAATTGAAAGTATGGGGGCAGAGTTTCTTGAATTAGATTACGAGGAACCGGAAGATACTGGCTCTGGCGATGGTTACGCAAAAGAAATGAGTAAAGCATTTATCGATGCTGAAATGGCACTTTTTGCTGAACAAGCCAAAGATGTTGATATTATTATTACTACTGCGATGATTCCAGGAAAACCTGCACCCAAATTAATTACAGAAGCTATGGTGCATTCAATGAAACCTGGCTCAATTATTGTCGATCTAGCAGCAGCGGGCGGTGGTAATTGTGCGTTAACGGTGCCGGGTAAAGTCGCTAATGTTAATGGTGTTAAGATTGTTGGTTATACTGATTTAGTGTCACGTTTACCGAATCAATCATCACAGCTTTATTCAAACAATTTGGTTAACTTAACTAAATTAGTTTGTCCAAATAAAGACGGCACCATTACGGTTGATTTTGATGATCAAGTTGTTCGCAACATGATTGTAGTCAAAAATGATGAAATTACCTTTCCACCTCCACCAATACAAGTCAGTGCTGCACCTGTTAAGCCTGCACCAATAAAAATCGAAGCCGTTGTTGAGGAAGTTCAACCAGCCTCACAAACTAAGAAGCATGTTTTTATGGGCTTGGGCGCTATATTATTTGCCTGGGTGGCCAGTGTTGCCCCTGCTGATTTCCTCTCTCATTTTACTGTTTTTGTACTTGCCTGTGTTATTGGTTACAACGTGGTATGGAATGTCAGTCATTCGCTGCATACGCCTTTAATGAGTGTAACCAATGCTATTTCTGGCATTATTATTGTTGGCGCTTTGTTGCAAATAGGGCAAGACAATATCTTAATACAAATACTGGCGGGAATTGCGGTGCTCATTGCCACAATAAATATTGTTGGTGGCTTTGTGGTGACCAAACGTATGTTAAAAATGTTTAGAAGATAAGGGGCGCATTGATGGAATTTTCTCAAGGGTTAATTAGCGCAGCTTATATTGTTGCCGCATTATTATTTATTTTTAGTTTGTCGGGGTTAAGTAAGCAAGAAACGGCTGAAACCGGCAATTGGTATGGCATCAGCGGTATGGCGGTGGCGTTAATTGCAACTATAGCTGATCCGCGTGTCGATAATGTTTTAGTGATATTTATTGCTATGTCAGTGGGCGCATTTATTGGTTTACATTTAGCTAAAAAAGTTGAAATGACACAAATGCCAGAGCTGGTTGCTATTTTACATAGCTTTGTTGGTTTAGCTGCTGTTTTAGTTGGCTATAACAGTTATTTTGAAATGGATCATTCATTAGCGTATAACCTAACCGACACCCAACAAATGGCGACCAACATCCATTTAGTTGAAGTATTCTTAGGTGTTTTTATTGGCGCGGTAACCTTTACGGGGTCAATTGTCGCTTTTGCTAAATTACGCGGTGTTATTAGCTCTTCAGCACTGATGTTGCCACATCGTCATAAGTTAAATTTAATAGCAGGTATTGTTACTTTAGTTTTACTTATTAGCTTTGTTCAAAGTGATGGCGCTATTAATCCACTATACATGATGACCTTTATTGCACTTGTCTTTGGTTGGCATTTAGTTGCTTCAATTGGCGGTGCTGATATGCCTGTTGTTGTCTCTATGCTCAATTCTTATTCTGGCTGGGCAGCCGCAGCCGCAGGTTTTATGCTTAACAACGATTTGTTAATTGTAACCGGCGCTTTGGTGGGGTCATCAGGGGCAATACTGTCATACATTATGTGTAAGGCGATGAATCGTTCTTTTATTAGTGTTATTGCCGGAGGTTTTGGTACCGATGTTGTTATCGATAACGATACTGATTATGGCGATCACATTGAAATAAATGCCGAGGCTGTGGCTGATATGTTATGTGGAGCTAAATCCGTTATTATTACGCCAGGTTATGGTATGGCTGTAGCGCAAGCGCAATATCCTGTTTATGAAATGACTCAAGCGTTAAAAGCGAAAGGGATAGATGTGCGTTTTGCTATTCATCCGGTGGCAGGGCGCTTGCCTGGGCATATGAATGTTTTATTAGCAGAAGCAAAAGTCCCCTATGATATTGTTTTTAGCATGGATGAAATTAACGATGACTTCCCTACAACTGATGTGGTTTTAGTGATTGGCGCAAATGACACGGTAAATCCAGCGGCTGCAGAAGATCCAACCAGCCCTATTGCTGGTATGCCGGTGCTAGAAGTATGGAATGCCAAACAAGTGATTGTCTTTAAACGTTCAATGAGTACCGGTTATGCTGGGGTTCAAAACCCATTATTCTTTAAAGAAAATACTCAGATGTTATTTGGTGACGCAAAAGACTCTGTAAGTGAGATACTTAAGTGTATTTGATGTATTTTTTTTGTTGTATGGAGATAAATTAAGTTACTAAATTAGGTATAAAAAAGCCAACTTAATTGTTGGCTTTTTATTGCTGTGAAGTTGCTTGATATTGCGGTGAGAGAAAGCATTGATTTCTTCAGAGGTTTATTTTATTTATCTAGATTGCATAGCTTAGAATTTCAGACATAAAAAAGACGCTCTAGGTGTCTTTTTATTGATATTAATGTTTCATTGTCTATATAAGCTTCTGGCGAATTCATAACCGCCAATTTCTCTTTATTGTCTAATTGGAAAATATCTAGTATCAGTGCCACCTAGTTGCATTTACCTAAGCTAACCAATTACATTTAACTCTGCCACAATAAGTTGATATTAAAAAAGATGTCATCTTTGGATGTTTTTAACACTGCTAACGCACACTTTTGCCACATTCGAGACATTAGTATTTGGAAATTTATATTGAAATTTTTGGTATGTTTTGATTTACAGTGGATATGGCTGAACAACCGCATTACTCAGGCAGATTCCTTATAGCGGTCGTACCTCATTCATGTATACATGTGTAGTTTGAAACTGATTTTTCACCAAAAATTTCTCAGTCTGAATGTGAACAAAGTGAAGTGGTCAAGTAATATTGGCCACAGTTTTGTAGCTTAACTCGTATCTTCTTTCTGACTCACTTGGACTTTAGCAACAGCATATTAAGAAGGTTTTTTTAGTTTCAAATACGATGTAGCTTAGTAACTTGCTGGTGTTCAAATATCTCTATAAAAACCATTTGTTAAATATCTTCCTGCGACCATTTGAAAAGCAGAGCTGTTCCAGACACACTCTCATCCCGATAACTCAATCAAAAGAACAGTTGTTGGCATTGCAGGCAATACCGACTTGTGGGGCTCTTACATGCGACGCCGGAACGCTACTCCAGCTAAACCAAACAGAAAGATTACGAGTGTTAAAGGTTCGGGGACGACTGTTTGGGCATACCCTTGCGGCACCAAATACTCAAAACGCGAGCCGTCAGACAAATCCTCTACAATCAGCGTACCGATTGTGGCGAGTGCATAGGTACCTAAGTTCATGGAACCAAGCAGGAAGTCACTGGTTTCGCCTGGCTCTATCACTAATTCCGAAATTTCTAGAAACAGATTGTCAACAGGCAGATCGTACATGAAGTCTTCGAGCGTAAAATTGGCGAGTGACAAGTCAGTGTAGATCTTGAAGTCGGTCATTAGGTACCGTAAGTTGAGCGAGGCGTCGGTGTTAAACAGTCGAAGGTGGGATTGTGTCAAATCTGAAAAGTCGAAAGCCTCGTCGTTGGTAAAGCCAGTCACTCTTTTTTTAAATTTCTTAGTCTTCGCTCGCTCTTTGGCACTATTATCCGTACCAAGCTCCAATGTCTCGGATTCAATGACCTTCCCATCTTTTGTGAATTCGACTTTGGTTACAATGTTAGACGCCAGCGGAAGGCCCACTGGGTTACCCTGAATCTTTACGTTAAAGTTATCAATTGATCTAGTATTTGCCGGTGCCGCAAAATTCAAGGTGTTGCTATCCACACCAGACACTCCGTCGAACCTGTCAGACGGATTGTTGGTTCGTGTATCTGAAGCGCCGCCGACATCTGTAACTTTATCAAAGAAACTCACATGCATGTCGTTGACACCAAAACTACTAGATGGCATTTGTATATGCATAGTTTTGATTAAACTGGCGGAAACGTTGAAGGATGTAACGGCAAGACCAAGCAAGAACGTGAGACTAATGAACCAATTACTAAACAATGGTTTTATGGGGGCAGCTCCTAGTGTAAATATCGTTGTCATTAAGTTGTTTTCTTTTTCCTTGCGAAGCAAGTTAAGTAAAGTGTCCATCAACGTTACTCTGAATATCTTTTTCTCTTCTAGGTTTGACATAAAATATTCCTTTATAGTTTTATAATGAGTTTAATATCAGTATGACTCCTGCTCAAATATCCGCTCTGACAAATATCAGTTCTGACAATAAAAGTACCCAAGTTGCCAACATGTTTTCAGGAAAGAACTACCCACAATTTCTGTGGTTACTTGGAGTAACTCTTAATCGTGCAATGAATTTTTTAAGTCAATCGCTATTGCTTAGCTAAATTTTTTATTATCCAATCTGCCAACGGTATAAATAAAAAAGCATCAAACTTAAAGAGTAGATAGCTTTGGAACGTCCGCTAAACTGAGGGTTATAAAGTTAGCTGTCGATCTGCCTAGGTCAACTAAGGGCGTACAGTCGACCTCGCCCAAGACAAACAATTACAATATTTTTATTTCGCTTTGCGCACAAAGTGATCATTTTTATTAGTGGCAAACCTAATGTTATTAAGTGGTAACAGTAAATGTTATTTGGTGATGCAAAAGACTCTGTTGAAAAAACATTTAAAGCGCTGTAATTAACTTTACATTGAGTAACAAAAAACCAGTGATCGTTCACTGGTTTTTTTTGCTTAGCACTAATAGAGTCTAACGCTACTATTACTTTGTTTGTTATGATAATTAACAACAATATGAAACGATGAGAAAGATACTTTGATAGAACAATGGTTAGGAACAATCAACGGTTATTTATGGGGAAGTATCCTTATCTATTTACTGACTGGTTGCGGTATTTGGTTTACTTGGCGATTAAAATGCCTACAAATAACTCATTTTACACATATGTTCACGTTACTTAGGCTTAGTCGCAAAACTGACAGCCATGGTATCTCTTCTTTTCAAGCCCTATGTACATCCCTTGCTGCTCGTGTGGGTACAGGAAACTTAATGGGGGTTGCGGTTGCTATAACCTTAGGTGGCGCTGGCGCTGTTTTTTGGATGTGGCTTATTGCTTTAGTAGGCATGGCAACTGCTTTTGCAGAAAGTGCACTCGGGCAGCTTTATAAAGAGAAAGATAGTAATGGAAATTTCCGTGGTGGTCCTGCTTATTACATGAGTAAAGGGCTAAAAAATAAAAAGCTTGCCGTGACTTTCTCTCTGTGTTTATTTTTTGGTTATGGGTTTGTTTTTAGTTCAGTGCAAGCACATTCAATTACCAGTGCCTTTGATGGTTCATTTGGTATCAATCCGTTATTTACCGGTATTGCTATTACGATAGCGACCGCTTTTATTGTTTTTGGCGGTTTGAAAAATATCGCACGTTTTGCGGAAATAACCGTACCTTTTATGGGGCTTGCTTATTTATTGGTGTGTCTAGCGGTAATATTTTTAAATATTGAAAAAATTCCTGCCATTATCAGTGACATAATTGCTTCTGCTTTTGGCTTAAAAGAAGCAGGAAGTGGCTTGGTGGGCGCAGCCATTGTGCAAGGGATAAAACGTGGGCTCTATTCTAATGAAGCAGGGATGGGGAGTTCACCTAATGCCGCCGCCGCCGCAGTTCCTTATCCTCCACACCCTGTTTCACAAGGTTATATACAAATGCTTGCTGTGTTTTTTGACACGATTGTTATTTGCTCTTGTACCGCTTTTCTTATTTTATTGTTTAAAGAAACTGGCAGTGATGCACAAGGAATACAATTAACTCAGCAAGCGTTAGCTTATCAAGTGGGCGCATGGGGTAGTGACTTCATAACTATTGCTATTTTACTGTTTGGTTTTACTTCAATTGTTGCCAACTTTGCCTATGCTGAAAATAACTTGAAGTATTTAAAGATGGATAATCCGTTAGGGCATTGGTTTTTACGCTGTGGATTTTTGGCGATGTTGATTTTTGGTTCGGTAGCGAGTTTACCACAAGTTATTGCTTTAGCAGATTTATCAACAGGGCTTATGACAGTTGTTAATGTCACGGCTTTATTACTCTTGTCAAAAGTTGTGGTGAGTATTACTCAAGACTATCACCAGCAACATAACCAAGGAAAATTGCCAAGTTATAAGCCAAGTGAAAGTGAGCATAGTCGATTTAATTTAACGAAAGGTATTTGGCAAAAATAGTCTGATGAATAATCTTTAATCTATGCTAGAATGCGCGCCTTAATTTTTGGTTTCGTTTTTTTTGATAAGTGGTGATATATGAGTGTTGATGCAATAGGGTTGTCGGCTGAACTATTAAAGGCAGTTAAAGCCTGTGGTTATAAAACGTTGACGCCTGTTCAGCAGCAAGCTATACCGCTTATTCGTTCGGGTGTTGACCTGTTAGCGAGTGCGCAAACAGGTACCGGTAAAACCGCGGCTTTTAGCTTACCTATACTAGAAGCTTTAGCTAAGATCCCGAGTGATAATAATTCATCAAAAACCATTCGTGCACTTATTTTAACACCAACGCGAGAGCTTGCTCAGCAAGTCGCTCGTAATATCGAAAGCTACAGCGAATTTTTACCGCTAAGCTGCGGTGCCGTTTATGGTGGTGTAAATATGCCTCCACAAACTAAAATGTTAAAGCAAGGTGTTGATGTACTTGTTGCTACACCCGGTCGTTTACTTGAACACTTAGTGGCGAGAAATGTTGATTTATCACAAGTTAAATTTCTTGTTTTAGATGAAGCTGACCGTATGTTAGATATGGGCTTTTTAAATGATATTCAGCAACTCATTAGTGTTATTAAGCAAAAACATCAAACGCTAATGTTTTCAGCCACTTTTTCAAATAAAGTTAAAACACTGGCTAAACAAGTTTTACATACACCAAAAACGTTGGAAGTATCTCGCCAAAACTCAACGTCAGGTAAAGTTAAACAATCTGTTTATTGGGTTTCAGAAACGCGTAAATGCGAATTACTCTCTGAATTGATTGGTGTGAATAACTGGAAGCAAGTGCTTGTTTTTGCTGGTACTAAAGAAAGTGCCAATATACTCGCTAAAGAACTAAAGCTTGATGGTATCAAATCAGCATTGTGTCATGGTGATAAAACTCAAGGCGCAAGAAACAAAGCCTTAGAACAGTTTACGGAAGGAAAAGTACGTGTTTTAGTTGCTACAGATGTGGCTGCACGTGGTTTAGATATTCCAGACTTACCGTACGTTGTTAACTTTCATCTACCTTACCTTGCAGAAGATTACGTCCATCGTATTGGTCGTACGGGCAGAGCAGGGAAGTCAGGGACGGCAATTTCGTTAGTTAGCCCTAAAGATGAGCAGTTTTTAGAAAATATCGAAGCGTTAATTGGCCGTACTTTTGAGCGTACTATTGTTCCAGGTTATGAACTAGAACGTCCATTACCCGCTCAATATGCTGAGAAAGAAGATAAGCCATTAAAGAAAAGCCGCTATAAAGCGACTCAAGAGAAAAACCAATTAATTGCGCGTAAAAAAGAAGAAAGTAAACCTTCATCTATACGACGTGCAAAAGTGGCAAAAAAAGCCAAACCAGCACCTACGGGCAAACGTAGATAATTCATTAGTTAAGTAGTACTTATGGCATATACCTTAGTTGACATACCTTTTGAGCAACGCCATGAGTGCTGGTTTTGTGGTGAGCCATCAGAATTAACTTTTGGCTTCCCACATCAATACTTTCTCGTCTTTGACTGCTCTCATCCTCCTTTATCGGTACCTAGCTGCCGTGAATGCACTTCTTTAGCAAGAAAGGCAAAGCAACATTCTATTTGGGCTGTTGGTAATAATGTGAAACGCTTTTTAGCGCAAACTTATCAAAAAGATTTAGCGATTGGCAGCAACTGGACTAAAGAAGAGCTAGCCGATAGTGAGTTTGAAACGGGCAACTTTGTTGGTTTTCAAAAAAGTGCTTGGATGATGTATGAAATTGCCAAACAACGCTTGAATTACCAAGGGTGGATATTGTCACTTGAAGGGGTTGAATTAAATGTCGATTACATTGGCACTGAGTTTATCTTTGACGGTGTCACTTATCCAAGTGTTGATATTGCGATTGAACACTTTATTGAGACCTATGATTTATCGGCAGAAATTTTTAAAGCCGCACTCTCAGTTGTCGGTATGCATAAATTTAGCAAGGCGGTAAAGTTTTGCCGCTTACTTATTGGTAGAACGCCAGAACAACAGAAGCTGGCGTTACGCTATTTTAAAGAAGATGAGAAGTTGGGCTAATTTTTCTTTTAACTTATTGCTTCTAAACTAAACTGAGTTTATGGTCTTTAAATATCTTTCTTTGGTAAAGGGCTTTGTCGGCACGTTTAAAGAAGCTTGTTTGTGTATCCATTGTGTTCATAAATGTGTGTCCTAAACTACAGCTCACCTGATAGTTTGATAATAAAGAATCCCGATTCATTGCGCTATATATCCGCTGTTCAATAGCCATTAACGAAACAAGCGTGGCATCTTCAACAATAATTGAAAATTCATCGCCACCAAAACGAAATAAACTATCTGAGTCACGAACACTTTCTTTAAGCGCTAAAGAAAACTGTATTAAGACTTCGTCACCAATATTATGGCCATAAGTGTCGTTAATCAATTTAAATTTATCAAGATCACAGACAATTAAACCCACTTTACTGTGTTGGCGGTTCGCATGGTGCATGGCACGTCTTAACTGTTCATCAAAACACCGGCGGTTATTTAACGAGGTTAACCCATCTTGCATCGCTAACTGCAGTGCCTCTTGATAGCGTAAGGCATTATTTAACGGATGAATTAAATACTGATGTAATTGGTTAAGTATTTTAAAATTGGTAATACTTATCGGCGAATTAATCGCATAAGTTAACGTGCCAACGAAATTTTTGTTCAATTTCAATTCAAATACACGCTCATTTTTACCTTGCCTACTTCCTCTTATTGATGCATTAATGTCACCTTTTTTAAAATATAATCCTGAAAAGTTGACATACTTAGCTACTTCCACCGCAAAAATATTGAGTAAGCGATCAAGCTCTAATGAGGTTTGGAGTTGTTCCATCAACGCTAGCTTTCTATTAGAATTGTCATGGTCAGGACTATCGAACACTTTAAAAGCGTTAAATTTAAAATTCTGATTATCTACTAAATTTAATGTCTGCATATCGTCACCTGATTAATTTATCAATCAGGGTTAAGCAATTTTTATACCTAAAGTTTGTTTTATTTGTTTTTTTTTAGTGTATTGATATTAAATGAATTTATATTAAGAAAATCTGTATCGATTTTTTGACAAATGATTACTGGCAATGAGTTGCCGCTGTCAAACTACTGATAATTGTTTTAGACTCAAAGATTAATGATATATTTCTTATAAACTTATTATCGATGTGCATTATAAAATAAGGATTTTTTGTGACAGGTCATTTTGAACTCTTAGCTATTCTCTCAAGTGCTGTACTTATCGTTTGGCTATTTCGTCGTTTACATTTACCAGCCATTTTAGCCTACTTAGTCGCAGGTATGCTGGTTGGTGATCATGGCTTATCGTTGGTGCAGGACCAAGTTGACTACGATCACTTCGCTGAGTTGGGTATTGTCTTTTTACTTTTTACCCTAGGTTTAGAATTCTCATTACCTAAATTAATTGCAATGCGTCATTTAGTCTTAGCGGTTGGCAGTTTACAAGTGGGTATATCGTTAGTTTTTTTTATGGGCATTGCTTTATTCTTCGGTCAGACATTTGCGAGTTCCTTTGTGATAGGTGGAATAATTGCACTTTCTTCTACGGCTATTGTTATTCGACAATTGAGTGAGACAGGAGCAATGAAACGAAAGTCGGGTCAGCTGTCTGTGGCTATTTTGCTTTTTCAGGATGTTGCCGTTGTACCCTTATTAATTATTATTCCTATGCTTGCTCAAGAATCAGATACTTCGATGGCTGTAGAGCTTCTGATTGCTTTAGTAAAAGGTATATTTGTTGTCACTTTATTAATGTTTGCGGGTAAGTGGCTTTTACCACGCTTATTTAATTTAGTTGCACAAGTAAGGACAGATGAGTTGTTTGTTTTAACAACGTTGCTGGTAACCTTAGTCGCTTCTTCATTAACACAATGGTTTGGCTTATCAATGGCTTTAGGGGCTTTTCTTGCAGGGATGATGCTGGGGGAAAGCAAATATAAATATCAGCTTGAAGCTGATATTCGTCCCTATCGAGATATTTTACTTGGGCTGTTTTTTGTTACCGTCGGCATGAAGCTTGATATTGTTATTGTCTACACTTCACCCTTTATCATTCTCAGTGTTATGGTGAGTTTTATGGTAGTGAAAATACTTATTATTGCCTTTCTAGCACAACGAGCGGGAGAAGCGTCTAAAGATGCATGGGCGGCAGGTTTTATGCTAGCACAGATGGGGGAATTTGGTTTTGTGCTTATTGCCCTAGCCAATCAGGTTAAATTATTACCCGTTGAAACCGCTTCTATTTTATTAGGTGCAGGGGTTTTGAGTATGGCGATAACACCTTATATGATTAACAATGCCCGCCGTTGGTCGTTGCTGCTCAGTAATGAAAAACCGATAGAGACCGATCATTTGACTGAACTGCCCGAGCAAACAGAATTAAGTGATCATGTGATTATTTGTGGTTTTGGCCGTATTGGTCAAACTGTGAGTCGGTTTTTAAAACAAGAATCTATCAAATTTGTTGCTATAGATATAGACCCCTTACGCACATCTAAAGCAAGGGAAGCCGGAGAGAATGTACTCTTTGGTTCATCAAGACAAACTGAATTGCTACAAGCGGCTCATTTATCACAAGCTAAACTGGTCGTGATCGCTTTTGGCGAAGATAAGCAGTCGCTTGAGGTTATTCAAAAAGTTAGATCAATGTCACCTGATGTTCCAATTCTCGTACGCACTCGAAATGACGACCAACTTCAAGCATTACAGGAAGCGGGGGCTAATCAAGTTGTTCCAGAGAGTTTAGAGGGGAGTCTTATGCTTGTATCACAAGTATTATCGTTAACAGGCGTTCCTTTCTCTCGTATTATACGCCGCGTACAAAAAGAGCGTAAAGACCACTACAGCCATTTACATGGCTTTTTTCAAGGTGAGCACACAGACATGAGCCCTGAAGCAATGGACCGTATTGAATTTGCGAATGCCATAATACTGACCGAAAATTCTTTTGCTATTGGTCACTCAATAGCATCACTGAATTTATCAACAAAAAGGGTCACAGTGGTGGCGCTTCGCCGTAATGATATTGAAACAGAGCAACCAGATGGAGCCACTATCCTTCAAGCACAAGATACATTGATTGTTCGTGGTAAGCCTAGACGAGTAGAACGAGTTGAACGATTTTTGCAAGAAGGTGGCTAACGTGACTTTTAAGAAAATATAACGAACACTTTTATAGCGACAAAAATTTTCGAATTGCTGTTTCTTGTTCCATTGCATCTTCAAAGCCTAACTTAATTAATTGGCGGCAATAGTTTTTTTCAAATAACAAATAACTCACAATACTCGACTCTGAGTCATTAGAAATACCTACGCTACGTAATAATAAACGTATAGAGAGTGGCAAGTCTGAAAAATAATCTACGGCGATGGCGTTAAAGTCATGACTTGGATTGATCAGAAAAGATGATATAGGTTTCAGGCCATCTTTTTCTTTTCTCACTTTGGGCGGTATAAGCTTTATTGTTTCGTTAATTCGCTCTAAGCGTTCTATGTCACTGTGCAAAGTATCTGAAAAAATAGTATCAAGTAAATGACCGGCAACAGTCGATGTTGTTGGTGGATGAGGGTTGTTTACTTTGCTATGAAGTGGGGCTTTAGGTTGATCAACACCAATAATAAAGAGGTTTTCTCCACCTAAATGTATAGCTGGACTTAAGGGAGAAAGCTGATGTATAGAGCCATCACCATAATGCTCTTGGCGAATTTTTATCGAAGGAAACACCAATGGGATAGCGGCAGAGGCCATTAAGTGTTCACTGTTAATTTGACAAGGCTCACCCCGACGTTTAGCCCGAAACCATGGTGAAATAGACTCTTCTGATTGATAAAAACTGATTGAATCCCCATTACTATAGCTTGATGCAGTAATAGAAACCGCTGATAAGTAACCGCGTATAATATTGGCGTCGATGCGCTTAAAATCAACAACCATATTTAGCATGTCACGAAGTGGCGCATTATTTAGTAAGCTGCGCGCACTTTTATTCGCATAATCAGCTTGGAAACTAGCGAGCATGCCTTTAGCTAAATGAGAAAAAACTCTTATACCGTCGCTATGATAAACCCTACTGGTATTAATGTTTTTCCAGACCCATTCAAGTTTCTTTACCCCTAGATGAAAGCATGACGAGTAACATGCCAATGCTGTGGTATTGATGGCACCAGCAGAAGTACCACATATAATAGGAAAGGGGATACCATGATTTCTTGGAACAAATTTGGATATTGCGGAAAGCACGCCTACTTGATAAGCCGCTCGGGCTCCACCACCAGTAAGGATTAAAGCATTCTTACTGTCTTTATAGTTTCTCTTGGTTAACATGTAAATCGCAATTTTATTAATATGAGTTTAGTTTAATCAGTTTCATAGCGGTGTGCTAGGGCTTAGTGAGTGAAAAATAGATTTGAAAGAAAATAGAGGAAAAAAAACCTGCAGAAGCAGGCTTTTTAAATGACATAGAATTATTATCTAGTAAAACTGTACACTTGGTTTAACAAATAACGTCTACTAAAGAATAAGTTTAGCTGCTAACACGTTCGTTAGCTGCGTCTATCAATGGTTGCGATCCGGCTTGCAAAATAGTTAAGTTAGCTGAAACAATTCTCTTTGGTAATTTTGAAATCATCAAAGAACCTGTTTTAACTGAACCCTGAGACGATGCAAACGCCAACAGATTCTGTCCATTACACTCAATACCTTTAAAGATACTGCGAATTTTTAATCTATTCGTTTTTAAAAATGTACGCATGCGTTTTTTGTCGTCCGCAGCAACATACTGACAAATGCTTTGTGCAATGCTAGATGCTTGTGCTTTCGGCGCCGATACAACAGACGTTAATATTAAAACAGTGATGGTAGAAGCTAGTAATAATTTTTTCATTTTAGTAACCTTTCAATAAATTTAGTTAGTAAAGGAAAAAACCACGGGATGTACCTGTATAACGAGGTGACTCCGCTGTCATAGGATATACATTATAAAAACATAAATCCCTTAGACCGGTGGTTTTGCGTAACACGATTTCACGTGTTTTGCCTTTTCTTTGTCTCTTTTAGTATTGCTAATTGAGTAATTAAATGCAACACAAATGTACAAAATTGTAAGAATGAGTAACTATTTATTTAAAATTAATTATTTTTTATGATTATATTATTACTAATAAAATAGGAGCTTAATAAAAATTATTTCTTTTATTTATAAAAATAGCGATTTTTTAACTTAGGTGAAAATTTGATAACAAAAAAGAGAGTCATGTCTCTTTTTTGTTTTTCTCTGGTAAACAGGTAGTGTTCAATGGTTAAAATTTCATTTCAGGAACATTATTGGGCACAATTAATTCACCTTCAGTGAGTTTTATAATTTCTTCAACACTCACACCAGGTGCGCGCTCTACTAAATGAAATTTACCGTCTTTTATTTCAATAAAAGCTAAATCAGTCAGTACTCTTTTAATGCAGCCTTTACCGGTTAATGGCAAAGTACACTGAGAGAGTAATTTTGACACGCCATGCTTTGATGCATGGGTCATGGTCACAATAATATTATCAGCACCAGCCACTAAGTCCATTGCACCGCCCATACCTTTTATGAGTTTACCGGGGATCATATATGAAGCGATGTTACCGTTTACATCAACTTCAAAAGCGCCAAGTACGGTCAAATCAACATGGCCACCACGGATCATCGCGAAAGACTCTGCGCTATCAAAGACAGAAGCGCCTTTTGCCATAGTAACTGTTTGTTTACCGGCATTAATTAAGTCGGCGTCAATCTCATCTTCAGTGGGAAATTGTCCCATGCCAAGTAAGCCATTTTCAGACTGCAACATAACTTCTATTCCTGCTGGAATGAAGTTAGCAACGAGTGTTGGAATGCCGATACCTAAATTAACGTAATAACCGTCTTGTAACTCTTGTGCCACGCGTTGTGCTAGTTGTTCTCTTGATAAAGCCATGATTAAATCTCCAAAATTATTTTATGACTGAGCAATACGAACAGTGCGTTGTTCAATGCGTTTCTCAAAGGACCCTAAAATAAGGCGGTCAACGTAAATGCCAGGGGTATGAATTTGGTCAGGGTCTAATTCACCTGGTTCAACGATTTCTTCAACTTCAACAACAGTAATTTTACCTGCTGTTGCTGCCATGGGATTAAAGTTTCGTGCTGTTTTTCTATAAACCAAGTTACCGTAACGGTCTGCTTTCCATGCTTTAATAATAGCAAAGTCGCCTTTAACAGCAGGTTCAAGGATATACATTCTTCCCTCTATTTCACGCTCTTCTTTACCTTCAGCTACAGGCGTCCCGTAACCTGTTGCTGTAAAAAAAGCGGGTATCCCAGCACCTCCGGCTCGCATTTTTTCTGCGAGTGTCCCTTGTGGTGTCAGTTCTACTTCTAATTCTCCATTCATCATTTGGCGTTCAAACTCAGCGTTTTCACCCACATAAGAAGCAACAATTTTTTTGATTTGACGGTCTTGCAGTAATACACCCAAACCAAAATCATCAACACCACAATTATTTGAAACAAGTGTTAACGCTTTAGTACCTTTACGTTTTATTTCACTAATTAGGTTCTCTGGAATACCACATAAACCAAAGCCACCTGAAATAACAGTCATACCGTCTTCAAGTCCTGCCATCGCTTCTTCGTAGCTTGATACTACTTTGTCAAATCCGGCCATTATTCAATCCTCATTAAATTGATATCTGCAGTGTATTTATAATACACTGCTATTTTTTATTATATTTATGCTTGTGCGCGATACGCATTAGACACTTTAGATGAAGGTGTTTTACCTAATTTATCACTGATAAACCAACCAGCACGTACTAATTTATCTAAATTGATACCCGTATCAATATTCAAACCATTCAATAAATAGACAACATCTTCAGTAGCAACATTACCAGAAGCGCCTTTAGCATAAGGGCAACCACCTGATCCGGCAATGGCACTGTCAATAACAGCAATGCCATTTTGTAAAGCAGTGTAAATGTTAGTTAACGCCTGACCATAAGTATCATGAAAATGAACGGCTAGCTTAGCTTTTGGTACAAGGGCACTTACCGCTTGCAGCATTTTCTGTACGCTCATCGGAGTACCAACACCAACCGTATCGCCAAGCGATATTTCGTAACAGCCCATCTTGTAAAGTTTTTCAGCAACTTCAGCGACTTGCTGTGGATCAACTTCACCTTCATAGGGACAGCCAACCACACAAGACACATAGCCACGTACTGGTATATTCGCTTGTTTTGCTGCGGTCATTATCGGTTCAAACCGTTCGAGACTTTCGGCAATAGAACAGTTAATGTTTTTCTGGCTAAAGGCTTCAGAAGCGGCACCAAATATGGCAACTTCATTAGCACTTACCGCAACAGCTGCTTCAAAGCCTTTCATATTAGGAGTGAGAGCTGCGTAAGTGACACCTTTTTTTCGCGCTATACCATTGAAAACATCACTCGATGTTGCCATTTGTGGCACCCATTTCGGTGAAACAAAGCTGCCACTTTCAATGTAAGTGACACCGGCTTCGCTGAGCAAATTAATCAAGGTTATTTTATCTTCTGCGCTAATTTGTTGTTTTTCATTTTGTAAGCCGTCACGTGGGCCAACTTCAACGATTTTTACTTGTTTAGGTAATTCATTCTTAGCAAAAGAGCTCATTATACTTCCTCTGGCGTAAAAGCAAGTAACTCACTGCCGCCATCAACCATGTCACCTTCGGCGTAAAATAAGGTCTCAATGGTACCGTCTTCAGGGGCTCGAATGGTGTGCTCCATTTTCATCGCTTCCATGATCATCAATGGTTGGTCTTTAGCGACTTTATCACCGGCGTTCACTAACACGCTGACCATAGTACCGTTCATGGGTGCTAGTAGGCCGCCATGATTATCATCAGCATTATTGTCGCCGCAATCAGGCTTAATGTTAATAAAGTTAAAAACACCGTTTTGACGATATAAACTTATTTGGTCACCTGAGCTCGAGATATTATGGGCGATGGTGGCTTGGCTGCGATAGCCGTCAATACTTACATGCAATGTATCGCCTTCAATTCTACCTTGGCAATCAACGGTGCGACCACTGACAGAAATTAAATAATAACTCCGATCACCCTGACGCTTTTGTTCAACGGTAACGGGGTATTCAATGTCGTTATGGGCAAGTACTACTTGGTGATTATGTGCTTCGTTAGAGCGCCATGCCGAGGTGTTATTCCAAGGAGAAAAAGGATCAGTGGTTGTCGCTGCTTTTAGTTTCGCTTGTTCAGCCAATGAAAGCACTAAATAAAGTGCTGCCATGGGTAATTCGTCAGCTAATGATTGCTCGTTATCGTGAAATATTTCACTGTCATATTTTTCAATAAAACTGGTATCTATTTCTTCATTGATGAAAGGTTTTGATGTAGCAACATTATAAAGAAAATCAATATTGGTCGTTACACCTTTAATACGGTATTCCGATAAAGCTTTTGTTAAACGTTGCAATGCTTTTTCACGATTCTCATCCCAGACAATCAGTTTGGCGATCATCGGATCGTAAAAGACACTTACGTCATCTCCTTGACGAACTCCCGTATCAACACGAACATGCGCGCTTTCTGCTGGTGGTTGTAAAAAGTCTAGTGTCCCCGTAGCCGGTAAGAAATCATTATTTGGGTCTTCAGCGTAAATACGCGCTTCAAAAGAATGACCATTAATCACTAACTGCTCTTGAGTTTTTGGTAAAACTTCACCAGCAGCAACTCTGAGCTGCCATTCTACTAAGTCTTGGCCGGTGATCATTTCAGTCACTGGATGTTCAACTTGTAAGCGGGTATTCATTTCCATAAAGTAGAATGAACCGTCAACGTCGAGTAAAAATTCGACCGTGCCCGCGCCTTGATAACCGATAGCTTGGGCAGATTTTATCGCTGATTCACCCATGGCCTTACGCAATGCTTCACTCATTTTGAAAGCTGGCGCTTCTTCAATAACTTTTTGATGACGGCGTTGCACTGAACAATCACGTTCAAATAAATAAACAGCATGTTCATGGTTATCACAAAAAACTTGGATTTCAACATGGCGAGGTTGTGTTAGATACTTTTCAACCAGCATTCTGTCATCACCAAAGGACGACATTGCTTCTCGCTTAGCGGAAGAAAATCCTTCACTAAATTCAGCTTCGCTCCACACTTGACGCATGCCTTTACCACCACCACCGGCGGTCGCTTTTAATAAAACAGGATATCCCATATCGTCGGCCGCTTTTTTAATAACAGCTTCCGATTGGTCGTCGCCATGATAGCCAGGTACTAAAGGCACATTGGCTTTTTCCATAATGTTTTTAGCGGCTGATTTTGACCCCATCGCTTCAATGGCAGCAACAGGAGGACCAATAAAAACAATGTTTTCATCACTACAACGGCGACAAAAATCAGCATTTTCTGAGAGAAAACCATAACCTGGATGAATCGCTTGAGCGCCTGTACGCTTTGCTGCATCAATCACTTTTTCAGATAATAAGTAGCTTTCACGAGAAGGCGAAGGGCCTAGATAAATAGCTTCATCAGCCATGTTGACATGAAGCGAGTCGGCGTCGGCGTCAGAATATACTGCAACGGTTAAAATACCCATTCTGCGGGCTGTTTTGATTACACGACAGGCGATTTCACCACGGTTGGCAATAAGAATTTTGGTAAACATTTTAGCTGTTTTAGGTGTTAATGGAGACATGTTTTTATCCTTCACTCGTCGGTTCTTTTAGCCAGCTTGCTGGTCGTTTTTCAAAAAAAGCAGTTAAGCCTTCTTGGCCTTCATCTGAAACGCGAATTGACGCGATACGTTCACTGGTCATGCTAAGTAATTCAAAATTAATGTCTTGATAAGCCACATCCAAGGCAAGTTGCTTTGCTTGACGAACGGCTTGCGGGCCATTACTTAATAAGGTAGTCACCATATTGTTTACTGTATTTTCTAATTCGTCGACACTCACTATTTCATCAACTAAACCTAACTGTTGCGCTTTGTCAGCAAAAAAACGTTCTGCGGTTTGAAAGTATCGACGACTCGCTTTTTGGCCAATCGCATTAACAACATAAGGGCTGATCGTTGCTGGAATTAAACCCAATTTAACTTCACTAAGACAAAAGCTGGCTTTGTTGCTGGCAATAACAATGTCACAACAACTTGCTAGACCTACCGCGCCGCCAAAAGCAGCACCTTGAATTTGGGCAATGGTTGTTTGTGGCAGAAAATTTAGCGCTCGTAACATCTGAGCAAGTGCATTCGCATCGCTTAAGTTTTCTTCATAAGAATAGCTAGCCATGCGTTTCATCCAACCTAGGTCAGCGCCTGCAGAAAAGCTTTTACCCGTTGATGCCAAAATCATCACATGAATATCGTCACGTGTGGCTATATTCATAAAAATCACCGTTAATTGGGCAATGATTTTGTCATCAAAGGCGTTATGTTTATCAGGGTTATTTAAGGTAACTGTTGCTACCCCATAACGGTCTACGTTAAGTAATACGTGACCCGTATTGATATCTGGTAATGGTGTCATAGTTCTCAGCCTACATTCTAAAGATACCAAATTTGGTATCCTCAATCGGTTTGTTTAGGGAGGCTGAAAGGGCGAGACCTAATATTTGGCGAGTATCAGCAGGGTCAATAATACCATCATCCCATAAACGGGCTGACGCATAATAAGGGTGACCTTGGTGCTCATAAGTATCAATAATCGGTTGTTTGAAGTCGGCTTCTTCTTGCTCACTCCATTGCTCACCTAATTTGTCTTTTTGATCGCGCTTAACTTGTGCCAAAACGCCAGCCGCTTGTTCGCCGCCCATGACTGAAATACGGGCGTTGGGCCACATAAATAAGAAACGAGGATCGTAAGCTCGGCCACACATACCATAGTTACCCGCGCCAAAACTACCACCTATTAATACGGTAAATTTTGGGACTTGTGCGGTTGCAACGGCAGTCACCATTTTTGCGCCATGCTTAGCAATACCACCAGCTTCATATTGCTTACCAACCATAAATCCGGTGATGTTTTGTAAGAAAACTAAAGGGATTTTTCGTTGCGCGCACAACTCAATAAAGTGAGCGCCTTTTTGTGCTGATTCGCCAAAAAGAATACCGTTATTCGCGATTATACCTACAGGGTAGCCAAAAATGCGAGCAAAGCCACACACTAAGGTTGTACCATAAAGGGCTTTAAATTCATCAAAATTACTGCCATCGACAACACGGGCGATAATTTCACGAATATCGAATGGCTGGCGAGCATCTTTGGGTACAACGCCATATATTTCTTGTGCGTCGTAAGCCGGCTCAACAATAGGCTGAATATTCATCGTGACGGGTTTAATACGATTTAAATTCCCTACAACATTGCGGGCAATTTCTAAAGCATGGTGGTCATTTTGAGCATAATGGTCAGCGACACCAGAGGTGCGACA
The DNA here is from genome assembly GCF_014076915.1 of Colwellia sp. MB02u-14. Lineage (NCBI taxonomy): Bacteria > Pseudomonadati > Pseudomonadota > Gammaproteobacteria > Alteromonadales > Colwelliaceae > Colwellia > Colwellia sp. MB02u-14. The sequence continues at coordinate 20,625 of NZ_JACGUX010000086.1, read as the reverse complement.
ATGTATATCAGCCCCCCCTAAGTCTTCAGCGCTAACAACTTCACCCGTTGCGGCTTTTACCAACGGAGGACCCGCTAAAAATATGGTACCCTGTTCTTTAACGATTATCGACTCGTCTGCCATTGCTGGTACATAAGCACCACCTGCAGTACAAGAACCCATAACAACAGCAATTTGTGGTATAGCTTGTGCAGACATATTCGCTTGATTAAAGAAAATACGACCAAAGTGTTCTTTATCAGGAAATACTTCATCTTGGTTGGGAAGGTTAGCGCCACCAGAGTCGACCAAATAAATACAAGGTAAGTTATTTTCTTGTGCAATCGTTTGCGCACGGAGATGTTTCTTAACGGTAAGCGGGAAATAGGTTCCACCTTTTACGGTGGCATCGTTTGCAACAATAACGCACTCTTGTCCACCGACTCGGCCAACACCGGTGATAATACCTGCAGCAGGGACATCGGCGTCATAAACGTCATAAGCGGCAAGTTGAGATAATTCTAAAAATGGTGAGCCTGCATCAAGTAGCGCATTAACACGGTCGCGCGGTAATAATTTACCACGTGATAAATGACGTTCCCGACTGCGCTGTCCGCCACCCAGTTTTATTTGTTCAAGTTTTACTTTTAGATCATCGACTTGAACTTGCATATGTGCAGCGTTTTCAATGAATTCAGGGCTGCGTACATTTATTTTTGAAATTATTTTAGCCACGATATTTGCCTTTATTATAGAGGTTTATCAGTAAGAACATCAGGTTTAATGCTGCAAGCTTAGATGAAAGTAGTGCGGCTCTCATCTATTTCTCTTTCTATTGAAAGAGAAATATTGCTTGCAGGTTATTACGTTATTTAGACTCAGCGAATAACTCTCGACCAATGAGCATGCGACGAATTTCAGAGGTACCTGCGCCAATTTCATATAATTTAGCATCACGTAACAAACGACCTGCTGGAAATTCGTTGATGTAACCATTACCACCGAGTAATTGAATCGCATCTAAGGCCATTTTTGTGGCTAACTCTGCGGCAACTAAAATAACACCCGCAGCATCTTTACGGGTAGTTTCGCCACGATCTGCCGCTTGTGCACATAAATAAGCATACGATTTAGCTGCATTCATTTGAGTGTACATATCAGCAACTTTGCCTTGAATTAGTTGGAACTCACCAATAGATTGACCAAATTGCTTACGGTCATGAATATAAGGAACAACTAAGTCCATACACGCATCCATAATCCCTAATGGACCACCCGTTAAAACAATACGCTCGTAATCAAGACCAGACATTAAGACACGAACGCCTTTGCCTTCTTCACCTAAAATGTTTTCTGCAGGCACTTCACAATCTTGGAAAACTAATTCACACGTATTTGAACCACGCATACCTAGCTTGTCTAATTTTTGATGACGAGAAAAACCGGGGGAGTCACGCTCAACAATGAAAGCGGTAATGCCCTTTGAGCCTGCTGAGGTATCAGTTTTTGCATAGATAATATAAACATTGGCATCAGGACCATTGGTGATCCACATTTTGTTGCCGTTTAAAATGTACTTGTCACCTTTTTTATCAGCGCGCAGCTTCATGCTTACTACATCAGAACCTGCGTTGGGCTCACTCATCGCCAATGCGCCAATATGTTCACCACTACAAAGTTTGGGTAAATATTTAGCTTTTTGCTCATGCGAACCGTTTTTGTTTAATTGGTTTAAACAAAGGTTAGACATTGCGCCGTAACTTAAACCTACCGACGCAGAAGCACGTGAAATTTCTTGCATCGCGACCATATGCTCTAAATAACCTAAACCAGAACCGCCATACTCTTCGTCAACGGTCATACCGAGTAAGCCTAATTCGCCAAATTTGCGCCATAAATCATTAGGAAATTCATTATCAATATCTATTTGTGCTGCGCGTGGCGCAATTTCGTCACGAGAAAATGCGTTAACCGAATCGCGGATCATCTCGACGGTTTCGCCTAGATTAAAGTTTAAAGATGAGAAGGTAGAAATCATGTTATTTCCTTAGCTTAGTGAGCTACTTATAGGTTATTAGTTAAGTTTTTATTGTCGATAGCTGATAATGTCGTTAAACAGCTTTCTTCTAAATTTGTTAATTCCATTAACACAACTTTGATATCATCAAGTTGCTGGTATAAATCTGATTTTTTCTGTTCAATAATGTCCATCATTAATGTTAACTGGCTGGCACTGGTATTATCTAAATCGTATAACTCAAAGATACGTCCTGTTTCTGCTAATGAAAACCCTAAGCGTTTTCCGCGTAGAATTAACTTTAGTCGAACTTTATCTCTTTGGTTATAAATTCGAGTTTGTCCTTTACGGGTAGGAGCAAGCAAGCCTTGATCTTCGTAAAAACGAATACTTCGAGTTGTTATATCAAACTCTTTAGAAAGATCACTGATTGAAAAAGTCTGTGCTTTGGGTTCTGCCATGAAAAACTCTACATTTATGTTATGTAGTCACCTTACAGGAAGTTTACGTTAACGTAAAGTGGAGGCTTTTTTCATCGATGATACATGGAATATATTGTCAATAATTTACACGTTAATTAAAAATAACCAAGCCATTATCGCGATTCAAATGCCCCCTAAGCCTTAACTCAGTTAATTGATTTAATCTCACCAAATCATTGCATGTTCAATTAAAGTTTACGTTGGCGTAAACGTCAAATATAAGTTATGGTAATGGGCATTAATTTATCCTTTTTTATTTTTATGTCGGAGAGCTTCATGTCTACTACAGATCCTATTGTTATTGTTTCAGCGTCTAGAACCCCTATGGGTGGTTTTATGGGCGGACTATCTGCTGTTACTTCACCGGACTTAGGTGCAACAGCTATACGTGGTGCACTTGCTGCGGCAAATATAGCTAATGATCAAGTTGATGAAGTGATCATGGGGTGTGTTCTGCCTGCTGGCTTAAAACAAGCGCCTGCTCGTCAAGCAGCATTAGCAGCTGATTTAGCATTATCAACAGTTTGTACCACCATTAATAAAGTGTGTGGTTCAGGTATGAAAGCGGCAATGCAAGCACATGATTCATTAATGGCAGGTTCTATCGATGTTGCTGTTGCCGGCGGTATGGAAAGTATGACTAACGCCCCACACCTTTTACCCAAAGGGCGAAGTGGCATTAAAATGGGGCATGGCCAAATACTTGACCACATGATGACTGACGGTTTAGAAAATGCTTATGACGGTATTGCTATGGGTTGTTTCGCACAAGAAACTGCTGATGACGCTGGTTTTACTCGTGAAGATATGGATGAATACGCAATTCGTTCATTAGCTCGTGCCAATGCAGCAATTGCCGCTGGCGCTTTTGAAAATGAAATATCGCCAGTAACCATTAAATCTCGTCGTGGTGATTCGGTATTCGCTATCGATGAACAACCAGGCAATGCACGTCCTGATAAAATACCTTCACTTCGTGCTGCTTTTAAAAGAGACGGTACAATTACTGCTGCAAACTCTAGCTCAATTTCAGACGGTGCCGCTGCATTAGTGATGATGAAGCAATCGACTGCAGAAAAACGTGGTTTAACCCCTTTATGTAAAATTGTCGCTCATGCAACGCACGCACAAAAACCTGAAGAGTTTACTGTAGCACCTGTTGGCGCAATGAATAAAGTTTTAGCAAAAGCAAACTGGACGGCTGCAGATGTTGATCTGTGGGAAATTAATGAAGCATTTGCCATGGTTACTATGCTAGCGATTAAAGAGTTAGCCTTAGATGTTGAAAAAGTCAATGTCAATGGTGGCGCTTGTGCACTGGGTCATCCTTTAGGTGCTAGTGGTGCTCGTATTATGGTAACGTTAATACATGCATTGAAAAACAAAGGTTTATCAAAAGGTTTAGCCTCTCTTTGTATTGGTGGTGGTGAAGCTACAGCGATTGCGGTTGAAATGTTTTAGGCCATTAAGTTCGCCGTTATTTTAGGTAATGCTGATAAAAATTATACTTGTAAAGCCACTATGTTAAGGCATAGTGGCTTTTTTATTAATGCTCAATTGATTGCACAGATTTTTTTTGAACAAAGATAAGTGTAAAGCTAAATAAAGATCGAAACAAAAATCCCATGCAAGCCTAGTCATGCCGTTGAGTAAAAATGTGCTTTTGTGAGTAAAGATAGAAACAAATGTGGCAGTAAGTTTTATTTATTAAAAAAGTACCAATAAACACTCCAAATAAAGTTTGAACCTGGCTACAACTGGCATAAGTGAACCTTAATAATCATTCGAAACATATTATGAAATAACTTTATTAACGTCTTCTGCGCATCGCTGACATTAGCTGTTGGCTATTCTTTAGGTCAACTCTTAGCCATAAGCCGACATTAAACCTTTGCAAATTAAGGAGCATGTTTAGGCTAATATTAGCCAAGATTTTCTGCTCACTTGTGGGGATGTTTTAAGCTCATACATGCCAGTGGACTTCATTCTAAAAGACAAGTTGGATCTTTCTTCGGATCATTATAAAGTCATTTTATCCTCAAAACTTAACTCACAATGCTAGGAATAAACCCCTTATCTGTTATAAAGATATTCCTACCAGAAGCTTTAGCGGTATATAAATGCTCATCAGCTCTTTTTAGCGCTGCTTTAAAGTCTTCATCATTACTGACTCTGGTATAACCAATACTTACGGTGATATTTTTGTCTTCAGGTAGAAATGAGAAATTTAGTAAAGCGATAGATTGTTGTAATCTTGAAGCTAGCTTATGCATTGCCCCCTTATCCGCACCGGGAGTAATGATGGCAAACTCTTCACCACCTATTCGGCCTAATGTGTCTTCTTTACGTAAGCAATTACTCATTGCTTGGGATACTTGTTTAAGTACTTTATCTCCAGCATCATGACCATAGATGTCGTTAATTGCTTTAAAATGGTCTAAATCTAACATCATCACACCGACATCATAAGATAACCGCCGTGAACGGCTTAATTCTTCGTTTGATGCTTGAAGAAAAGCGCCTCTATTATTAATACCTGTTAGGCTGTCAGTATATGCGAGCTTTTCTAGTTCTGCAGTACGCTCAGCTACAATTTTTTCTAACCCTGTAGTGTGCTTATGTACCTGTTGTCCCATATCATTAATAGCTGATTTAAGCTTAACCATCTCGTTACTACTACCTTTGTGAGCCTCTAATGTTAGCGGACTGAATGATGATTCTGGCTTAAAACTATTTAACCAGTTAGATATTTCATTCAAATGGCGGATTACCAGGTTATGGATGATAAAGAGGATAAAAATGGAAACAAAAAAGGTCTTAATAAACTGAGAGATAAGAATGATGAGGAAGTCATCTTTGATTCTCCGTTTTACTATGTCGGTATTAATTTGATATTCAAAAGTCCCTACATTAAAAGTTCGACCCGAAAATTCAAATTGTAGATCGATCGACGTTTGATGAGCCTCTATATCTTTTTCACCTAAAAAGGACAATGTCTCCCCATTTTCATCCTTGATAGTTATAGATTTTAAAAGGCCAACCCGCATCAAATATGTACTTATATCAATAACTTATTGAGTATTTAGTTCCCAGATAGCCCTAGCTAAAGAGGGTGCGTTTTTTTTAGTCATTTGTTTAGATATTGTTTGTAATTGTTCTGTTTCTTTTTGATAATTCAGTGATAATTGAGCAGCTGTAATTATTACGGTAAATAACCCACTAAATAACAATATTCGAATCAATAATACTCTTGATAAACGACTGGTATTTATTAATTTTGAGAGAAATGCCACACTACGTCCTTATAACAGCAATCGGTAGAAAATAGTAACACTCTAATAGATTACGAATAATGTCAATTATTTATACTAACAAATAGATTTTGATGGATAATCTACTGCCGAAAGGTAATACGATAAAGCACTCTCATGTCATAAAGTTAACGTTCATTTGATAAAGTATCTATAACTGCTGCTCTGGCTTTTTTGACTATCAGGATGAAGGTAGTTCAAGGTTTGTGGTCACCAAAAAAACTTTGTTCTTAACGTCCGTTATCGTATCTTTGTTAACATTAAGCTAGTGATCATTAGAGACTTCTTCAACTTAGCCATAAGCCGACATTAAGCCTTTACAAATTCAGGAGCATATTTAGGGCAAGATTTTCTGCTCACTTGTGGGGCGGGTTTAAGTTCATTACTACCTATGGCATTTTATTTCTAAACGGCAACTTGGACCTATTGCAGCCGTTAGTTTGCTCTATTTTCACCAAAGACTGAACTTAATAATGCCCCCAAAGATAGAATGATACAGCTTTATAAACCTCATCGAGGGATAGTTAAAGCAGGTGTTAGCAATAGATGAATTAGCTCAATATGCTTATCCTTTCATTTTTCCAGTTTTGTTAATAAATAATTAATTTCATTTATGACAATTTCAGGCTCATATTTATGAATGTAATGTTCGGGTGTTTTAGCAAAAGTGATTTTGGTATTGCTCGACAAGTTTTGTATTCCCGCCAAGTCAGATGAGTATGAATTTTTAATACGCTCCCATACTGCTGGATTCCAGCCATCAGGTACATTCTTTTCAGGCTCCCAAATAGCATCTCTGGCCCACAGTAATACGTAAGGCTTTTCACCAAATCCATCACTATTTGCTATGAGCTTTGAGCTAGTTCTCATATTGATCTTCTCATTGTTTACTGGAGGGCCTTGCCAACGCGCTAACTCCTCCTCCATTTTCTTTTGTGTTTCCGCATCATAGTTATCATTCTCAGGATCCCACTTGTTTATGTGGCTTTTAAATTGACCGTATAACGATGGGTCTACAAGGAGAATAGCCGCAACCTTTTCAGGATAAAGATGATTAAATAATTTAATTGGATAAGCACCGTAAGAATGTCCCACCATCAAATAAGGTGATTGGATACCTACTTTTTTCAACAAAAGATTTTGATGCTCAACAATCGTTCCTAAATCGTAATGCCCAATGGATTTGTCACTTTGACCTAAATTAGCTCTGTCATAGATACATACTTGATTTTTTTTATAGAGTGACTTTATTACAGCTTCCCATTCACCATTAGAGACAGAACCACCGAAACCACCATTAATGATAATTGAGGGAGAGCCCTTGCCAAAGCACTCGATGTAAATATTTATTTTTCCAATATTAACAGACGTTGTAATATTTGGCTTAATTTGCTCTTTACTATATGTATATGTATATGCATTAAAAGCAATAACAAAAATACAAATTAAATATCCCATCTTTCTAATCATTACATTTTTCCTCATGAGTACTGGTAAGTTTCATCATTATTAATCGCTGAATTTGATGGCCTCTTTGTCTCATAAAAGTACTAATCAAAACTACAATAAGTTTCTATAATTTTCTAAAGTATTTGTTTTTATTAATTAAAACCTTGCTCTTTTATTCTTTTGAAATAATTAAGCTGCGACGATAATTCACGAGTAGTAGCAATGTTAATTGCTTGATCTATGGCTGCGGTAAATTTCTTTTGCTGGTTTTGTATCTTAGCAAGACTAGCCAAATTCGCCCAAGATTGAGACTCTCCCACAGGACAGTGCAATACTTGATGATATTGTTTTCCTTCATTATAAAATGCTTCGGCTAATTCATAATTTTCTTTGTTAACGGCAAGGTTTCCTTGTATATTTTTAATGTGGGCCATTAATAGCCAATCATTATTCTCTTTGGCTGTTATCAGTGCTTTTACCGCAACATCTGCTGATTTGTAATCGTTATAAGTCACATAATGATAGAGAGCTTTTGAATAAAGTAAGCGAGTTATTTCATCTTTATCTTTTAGTTTTTGAGCTATCGGTAACGCAATATCTATACGCTCAGCAGCTTGTTTGAATAACTTCAAACGAAACAAATTTCCTACTAATATGCGTTGAGCTGTTAAGTTTTCAGGATTGTTAAGCACAATAGTCTCTAATATTGGATTGGCCAATTGGAAATTCCCTTCAAGATGTTTGTCGATAGCGCTGCTAAGCAGTGCATTGTTGAAGTCTGCTTGGTAGGCGATTTCCAATGGCAAAATTTCATCACCTAGTTGCTTAGCAATCAAAAGACTGAACTCATCAATTAATAACTGCAAGTTTTTGTTTAAAAGCACGCCTTTTTTTAACCGCTTTCTATAATTAAAAACATAACTCAGCTGATAATCATGCGGCACTCCGGAAAGTTTAGAAAAGACAATCAACTCAGCGCCTGATACCCTAAAAATTTGTTGAATGTCCTTTGATAAAAGTTCCTTAGATGATGCATTAGCTCGTTTTAGTACTTCCAGTACATAATCAGCTTGTAATACAAGGTGGTCGTTAGAATTAGGAAGTCGTTTAATAATCTGGTCCATCATTCCGAGTCTGATCCAAGAATGATCGTTACCGTCTATTTGGTTTTGCGTAGGTAAAATAACGATAGAACCACTGATGTTTTGCTGCGCAAGTTGTACGTCATTTGAAGCATCAGGTTGATGTCTATTAAGCATAATTGAGGCGAATAATAAGGCTAGCATGCAAAGTGCTAATAATGTCGTTTTTTTATTTCTGGCAAATGGTTTTTTAGTCTCTTTAATCTGCACATCAGGCAACCAAACATAGCCCTTCTGGGGAATAGTTTTAATTACTTCGTTGTTAGGAAATAACTGCCTAATCTCATTTATAGACTGAAAAATCACTTGTTCGCCAACAACAGCACCCGACCACACAGATTCAAGCAAGGTTTGCTTATTAATAGGCTTTCCTGAGTTTTCCAAAAGAAAAATCAATAGCTGACAGGTTTTGGGACGAATATTAAGGTTTACGTTATCGGAATTTTTAACCGTTAACCCTTGAATATCTATTTCGTGTTTAAGTGTTTGGTAAATCAAATGGGCTCTCATTTAAAATTAAGCTCATACTGGATTAAGTATGTTTGGTGAGTATTTAATTATATTACATCTAGTTAATTTAAATAAAGCTAACAGAAACGTTAATGTAAGCATAGTAATAAGAAGGTACTTATAACTTAATGAGGGTAAGTTTTGGGTACTTCGAAAATAGTTTGATCGAACGTTCCCAGCCTAGCTCGAAAAACAAAAAGATGCATATCGATTAATGTCTGCAATGTCGCTTACCTGTCCTTAATGTTTAGTGCCTCTATAATCGCTTTGGTGGCATTTTTGCCAGTCAGGTTATTCGATTAATTGGTAATATTTATAGCCAAACAATACATATTTATATCTGTGAGGAACGTCCGCTAACGTATCTAAGTGATCTCTAGGTAGTTTGATTTTTGGTTATAAATAACGTCAGCTTTGATTCCTTCAAAAAAAGTGCAAAAAAAGCTGACACTTTTAAATAATCACCTATATTTAGCTCACAGAAAAATCCTAAAATAAAAATCAGTCTAATGTCCGGTTTCGTATCAAAGTGAACATAAAACAGGGATATTTTGACCAGTGAATTAGGTCAGGTTTGTGGCTACTGCCCTTAGAGTTATATTTTAGAAGTTAGCTATTTCAACGTTTAATTAAATCTTTTGAAAGGTATTTTCGGCGCGCAAACGTAATAATTCCAGTTTCCAATTTTATTTAACGGTTTGCATCTTTATCTTACTTCTACAGTTATTCATGTATTCCCTTTCAAGTGTGAGATTATTTAGCTTTATATACTTTAACTAAAAAAGCCCCAACATAAAAATGCTGAAGCTTTATTTAATATTAGTACTTCTATCTTTATTCGTTAGTTTACAACTTTATTCAGAACCCACAATAAGCGTTTTAGCTAGTGTAGTAGTGCGATAATTTTTTCACCATAAAGCTCAGATTTTGTTTTACCTATACCATTAACGTTTAATAGTTGCGCTGAGTTTTTGGGATTAACTCTGGCTATATCCATTAAGGTAGCGTCATGAAAAATAACGAATGATGGTACATTTCTCTCTTTTGCCCATAATGCTCTTTGTTGCTTGAGCTTTTCAAATACGGTTTCTTCTTGTGCTGATAAATGGCTGGCATTAGGTTGTTTTGATTTTCGCGCAAGCTTTGCCTTACCGTATTCTTTTACTTTGAGTTGTATGGTCAGTTCGCCTTTTAATAAAGGTCGAGATTTTTCAGTAAGTTTTAAAGCGCCATATTCCATTTCTACGGCTAAATATCCCATTGAAATGAGTTGCCTAAACACCGTTTGCCATTCCTCTGCTTTGTGCTCTTTACCAATACCATAGGTAGAAAGTTGTTGGTGATTAACCTGGATAACTTTAGGGGTTTGCTTACCTAGCAAGACATCAATTTGATGGCCTACGCCAAATCTTTGGCCCGTTCGATAAACGGTTGAAAGTGCTTTTCTAGCGGCAGCAGTGCCATCCCATGTTATGGGTGGATTCAAACAGTTATCACAATTTCCACAAGGCTCAGCTAACGTTTCACCAAAATAATTGAGTAATACTTGCCGGCGGCAAGAGCACACTTCGCAATAACCAAGCAGGGCATCAATTTTACGTTGAGTTATAAACTTGAACTGTTCATTACCACTACTTTGACTTGTCATTTGTTTTAGCTTAATAACATCTTGCATGCCATACGCTAACCAAGTATTGGCGGGCATACCATCACGGCCTGCTCGGCCAGTTTCTTGGTAGTAGGCCTCGATACTTTTAGGCAAATTTAAATGGGCAACAAACCTAACATCGGGTTTATCAATACCCATGCCAAAGGCAATGGTGGCAACGATTATTATGCCGTCTTCTCTGAGAAAACGTTGTTGATTGCTATCTTTAATATTATTGGCTAAACCTGCATGATAAGGCAAAGCAACTTTTCCTTGTTCACTCAGCCATTGAGCTGTGGCCTCAACAGATTTTCTTGAAAGACAATAAACGATACCGGCATCATTGTTATGTTCGGTATTGATAAATTTAAGGAGTTGTTCTTTGTTATTTTTTTGTTCACTGATCCGATACTGAATATTGGGTCTGTCAAAACTATGAACAAAGATTTTAGCGGCCGTTAAATTTAATACTTGAACAATTTCATCTCGCGTTTTCATATCTGCTGTCGCTGTTAAGGCAATTTTAGGCGTATGTGGATATCGCTGGCTGATAATGGACAGCTGTTGGTATTCAGGTCTGAAGTCGTGACCCCATTGTGAAACACAATGTGCCTCATCAAAGGCAAAGAGTGCAATGGTTATATTATCAATAAGCTTTAGAAAATAATCACTCAATAGTCGCTCTGGCGCAACGTACAATAAGTCGACATTGCCTGATCTTATTAGCTGCTCGACACGACTTTGTTCTTCATGGTCTTGGGATGAATTTAAAAACTCTGCTTTTACGCCTTGTAGTTTTAGCGCATCAACTTGATCTTTCATTAACGCTATTAGTGGCGACACCACTATGCCTACGCCATCACGAACTATCGCTGGTATTTGATAGCATAATGACTTTCCACCACCGGTTGGCATAAGCGTAAAAACATCTGCGCCACTGATTAATTCACTAATTATTTTCGCTTGCTGATGTCGAAAGTCAGCGTAACCAAAGGTACTTTGTAAAACTGATTTTGCCGTATTGATATCCATATTGATTTCCTTTTTAACGCTAGACAAGTCAGTGAAATTAAATAGCATAGATTAAGTGAAGTTAAGTGGTGAGCATTAAATAGCGGGTTAAAAGTTAAGTATCGCTGATGTTATCGCGTAACCTTGAGTATAGCAGCCAATGATTATTTACTTTTAACGAGCAAACCTATGATAAAGGTATCATCAACGCGGTTACAAATGAAGACGAGGAAAATGAGTCTACTATAAATTACGCTTGGCTATTATGGTCAACAGTTAGCTATTGGCTAAATACATTGCTAATACTCGTACTTCTATTGATGTTTTTAAGCACTGTGACGAGAGTCACGATATTGCTTAGGTGACATTCCGAGCGACTTTTTAAATAGGCGTGAAAAATAGTAAGGGTCGCTATATCCCAAGCTCTCACTAATATCTTTAATAGTCTGTGAGCTATTATCAAGCTCAGAGCAGGCGCGTTGAATTTTCATATTAATAAAGTGCTGTATTGGTGATGTGTCGGTGAGTTCTTTAAACTTCTTTGAAAAATGAAATTTAGACAGCTGACTGTAATGCGCTAATGTATCCAAACTCAATTCTTGATGAAGATTATTGCGCATTAAACGTTCGACCGCATCAATATCAAAAGTAGAACTGTTATTAAAGTCAGTTAAACGCAACTGTAATGCCAAAAAGCTTAAGGTTTGCTGTAAAATATGTACCGCGTGAATAACATTAGTAGCGGTATAGCCGCGGCGACCTAGCGCTAATAAATTGTCAAAATCTCGGATCACTTCATCTACATTCCCAACGTGTGCGAGACCATCATCCATTTTCATTAATAAACGTTCGGCAAAATTATTGGCGAGATCGCCTTTAAAATTTAACCAATAGACTTTTCCTGATTTGTTTTTAATTTCACTGTTATTTTCTGTGTGGACGGCGGTAAATTTAAAACTCGCATTGGCTGGTATAATAACAAGATCGCCCGATTTAACTTCTCTGACTTTGTTTTTATAGTCTAGAGTTGCGCTAGTCGATTGACAATAAAGTAAGCTGTGATGGTCACTGTTTTTTTTATTTATTTGATAATTAATATCTGAATGCTTCCCAAGCGATAACGGATAAAGACTGGAGGTTAGCGGATGAACTTGCAGTTTTTTCAATAAAAAAACGGGAATAAGTAAACGAATATCATCAATGATAGTTGCTGTTTTTATCGGCTTTGCTGACTTCGATTGTTGAAGCATAATGAATAAGCTACGCGTTTTTATTTTATAACAAGATAGTCCATCAAATTAACAATAAAATCAATGTTAATACCATTTCCTTTATGATTTAATATTATTAATAAAAAATATAAATAGCCATTCAGCACTAAAAATTACACCTACAAATATTACACCTCTAAATGGTGAGTAAGTTAATAAAAGAGAATTTAAAATGACAACTGAAAGATACCAACTCAAGAATAAAATTAGAATTGTCACTGCCGCATCACTTTTTGATGGACACGACGCTGCTATTAATATCATGCGCCGAATTTTACAATCAAGTGGTGCAGAAGTTATTCATTTAGGTCATGACCGCAGTGTAGAAGAAGTGGTTAATACTGCAATTCAAGAAGATGCTAACGCTATAGCAATGACCTCTTATCAAGGGGGACATAATGAATATTTTAAATACATGTACGACTTACTTAAAGAACGAGGTTGTGAACATATTCGTATAGTAGGTGGTGGCGGTGGCGTTATATTGCCAGATGAAATTAAAATGCTGCAAGACTACGGTATTACCCGCATTTATTCTCCTGATGATGGCCGCGCACTGGGTTTATTAGGTATGATTGATGACATGCTAGAGCGCTGTGATTTCAAAACGGGCGTTAATGTTAAAAAAGATGATGTTGCTAATTTAAAGAAAAATGACAAACAAGCCATTGCGCGTTTAATTTCAGCGGCTGAAAATGCGCCAAAAGAAAATAAAGCCGCTTTAGAAAAAATTCGTAAAATTGCCTCAGCAAGTAAAACACCGGTATTAGGTATTACTGGTACCGGTGGTGCGGGTAAATCTTCGCTGGTTGATGAATTAATTCGTCGCTTTTTAATGGCAACAGCAGACAGCAAAATTGCCATTGTTTCGGTTGACCCGTCTAAGCGTAAAACGGGTGGTGCATTACTCGGTGACCGAATTCGTATGAACGCCGTCAATAACGATCGTGTTTATATGCGTTCGTTAGCTACGCGTCAGTCAAACTTGGCTTTGTCTGTTTATGTTAATGACACTTTAGAAATTTTAAAAGCGACCGATTTTGATTTAATTATTCTAGAAACCTCGGGTATTGGTCAGTCAGATACCGAAATTGAAGAACATTCAGATGTTTCTTTGTATGTAATGACGCCAGAGTACGGTGCGGCAACACAATTAGAAAAAATCGATATGCTCGATTTTGCTGATATTATTGCGCTCAATAAGTTTGATAAACGGGGCGCTTTAGATGCACTTCGTGATGTGAAAAAACAATATAAACGTAACCGTGGTATGTTTGAAGCCGGTGATGATGAAGTACCAGTATATGGCACGATAGCTTCACAATTTAACGACCGTGGTATGACTGAATTATATAATGCGGTGATCACAGCATTAAACACTAAAGCGGGCTTAATTGTTGGCGACATTCTCTCTACCGAAGGTACATTAGCCAATAAAAGTAGCGTGATCCCAGGTAACCGTATCCGTTATTTATCTGAAATATCAGAAAGTAATCGCGGTTATGATGCTTGGGTTGAAAAACAAACAACGGTTGCACAAAAACTTTACGGTATTCATCAAGCTATTGAAACAGCGAAAGAAACAGATACAGAGGTTTCTGCTGATTTAGTGACACAACTCGAAGCGTTATATTCACATGTTGAGTTAGATTTAGATCCTAAAAACAAAGTATTGCTTGAGCAATGGGCGTCTAAAGTTCAGCGTTATAAAGACCCTGAATTTAAATTTAAAGTGCGTGATAAAGAGCTATCCATAGAAACTCATTCTAAATCATTATCAGGTTCAGATATTCCAAAAATTAGTATGCCTAAATATCAAGGTTGGGGCGATATTTTAAAGTGGAATTTACAAGAGAACGTACCGGGTGAATTTCCGTACACTGCTGGTTTATTCCCATTCAAACGTGAAGGTGAAGACCCTACACGTATGTTCGCAGGTGAAGGTGGCCCGGAACGAACTAACCGTCGTTTTCATTATGTTTCAAAAGGTATGCCGGCGAAACGTTTATCAACAGCATTCGATTCAGTAACTTTATACGGTAACGATCCGGCTATTCGTCCTGATATTTATGGGAAAATAGGTAATGCTGGTGTCTCTATTTGTTGTCTAGATGATGCAAAAAAATTGTATTCTGGTTTTGATTTAGCTCATACAATGACCTCAGTTTCAATGACCATTAATGGTCCTGCACCGATGTTATTAGGTTTTTTCTTGAATACCGCTATCGACCAACAATGTGAGCGTTTTATTACTGAAAATGGTTTAGAAAAAGAAGTTGCGGCAACAATCGCTAAAATTTATAAAGACAAAGGCTGTGAACGCCCAAGTTACCAAGGTGAATTGCCTGAAGGCAACGACGGTTTAGGCTTGATGCTAATTGGTGTAACAGGCGATCAAGTTTTACCTCCTGAAGTCTATCAAGCGATAAAGGCTAAAACGTTAACGCTAGTTCGCGGTACAGTTCAAGCCGATATATTAAAAGAAGATCAAGCGCAGAATACGTGTATATTCTCTACTGAATTTGCGCTGCGTTTAATGGGCGATGTACAAGAATACTTTATTGAAAAAGGTGTGCGTAATTTCTATTCAGTGTCTATTTCTGGTTACCATATCGCCGAAGCTGGCGCGAACCCAATTACTCAGTTGGCGTTAACCCTAGCGAACGGTTTTACTTTTGTAGAATATTATTTGAGTCGTGGTATGGACATTAATGAATTTGGTCCTAACTTATCGTTTTTCTTCTCAAACGGTATCGACCCAGAATATGCGGTAATTGGCCGAGTGGCTCGTCGTATTTGGTCGAAAGCGATGAAAAACAAATATGGCGCGAATGCCCGTGCACAAATGTTGAAATACCATATCCAAACATCAGGTCGTTCATTGCATGCTCAAGAAATTGATTTCAATGATATTCGTACTACGTTACAAGCGCTTTACGCGATAAACGATAACTGTAACTCTTTGCATACCAACGCTTATGATGAAGCGATTACTACGCCAACCGAAGACAGTGTTCGACGCGCGATGGCGATTCAATTAATTATCAACCGTGAATTAGGCCTCTCGAAAAATGAAAACCCTATTCAAGGGGCCTTTATTATTGAAGAGTTAACCGACTTAGTCGAAGAAGCAGTATTAACTGAGTTTGACCGTATTAACGAACGCGGTGGTGTACTTGGCGCAATGGAAACCATGTATCAACGTGGTAAAATACAAGAAGAAAGTATGTATTATGAACACCTAAAACATTCAGGTGAATACCCCATTATTGGTGTAAATACTTTCCTTAGTTCAACGGGATCACCAACCGTTGTTCCTGAAGAAGTTATTCGCGCAACAGAAGAAGAAAAAACTTATCAAATTGATATGTTAGCAAGTTTAAATAAAGCTAACGAAGCAGAAGTAGAAGTCTTACTTAAGCGTTTACAAACAGCCGCTATTAACCACGAAAATATTTTCGAATTAATGATGGATGCTTGTAAGGTTTGTTCATTAGGGCAAATAGTTAATTCATTATTTGAAGCGGGTGGACAGTATCGTCGCAACATGTAATTAAACGTAAATAAGCGCCTTATTAGATTAAAGTATAATAGTGTTAATACATGACTTATGCTTTGATCTTATTTCTTTGTACATTTTTTTAAAAATTGGAATTGGAATAATTATGTCGACTATATTAGCTGAATTACCCACAAAATTTACGGCCTTTCGTATCCATCAGACACAAGACGGAGATAAGAAAAAAATCACCAGTGGCTTTGAACAGATTAGTATTGATGACTTAACCGAAGGCGAAGTGGTGATTAAAGTTGCTTATTCAGATATTAATTATAAAGATGCCCTTGCAGCTACCGGTAAAGGACGAATTTTACGCACATCCCCTTTAGTCGGTGGTATTGATTTGTCTGGTGTTGTGATCACCTCTATTGATGAACGATTTAAAGCGGGCGATAAAGTGCTGGTATGTGGGGCTCAATTATCTGAACTTTACGATGGTGGTTACACCGAGTATGCGCGAGTAAAAGCTGATTCAGTCGTTGCATTACCAACAGGGATGAGTTTACGTGATGTGATGGCATTGGGTACTGCAGGATATACGGCAGCACTTGCCATTCAGCGTATGGAAGATAATGGCCAAATTCCTGAACGTGGACCGATTGTCGTCACTGGTGCTACTGGTGGTGTTGGTAGTTTTGCGATTAACATGTTGTCAAATATTGGTTATGAAGTAATTGCTTTTACCGGTAAGACAGAACAAGAAGAGTATTTGAAAGCGCTAGGCGCAAGTAAGCTGATTAGTCGCCATGATGTTGAAATGGGCAGCAAACCACTTGAAAATGCACAGTGGGGCGGGGCAGTTGATAGTGTCGGTGGTGACACGTTAGCTTGGCTAACACGCACTACCAATGTGTGGGGGAATATTGCTTCCATTGGTTTAGCGGGTGGTTATAAATTAGAGACCACGGTAATGCCATTCATCTTACGCGGTGTAAGTTTACTTGGGATCAACTCTGTTGAAATGCCAATATCAGTGCGCACTCAGGGGTGGAAGCGTTTAGCGACCGATCTTAAACCATCAAAATTAGCGCTAATTGCACCCACAACTATTTCTTTTTCCGAGTTACCTAATGCGTTTGACGCTTATGTTGATGGAACTGTAACCGGTAGAACGGTTGTAGAAATTGATGGAAGCTTATAACTTTTTTATTTTGGCTCTCGTTAACGATATAAAGTGATATATATGCAGCAATCTCCCGTTATTTTTTCAGAACAGTTAGCCGTAAATGGTAAAGTTATTGCTATTGCAGAGCTCAATGCAACAAAAGCATTAAATGCATTAAGTTTACCGATGATACTTTTACTTACACAACAATTGAATCGCTGGCAGAGTAACGATTCAATTGCTGTGGTTATTTTAAAAGGTGCAGGCGATAAAGCCTTTTGCGCAGGTGGAGATGTTGTTAGTCTCTACCATCATTTTAAAAATGAAAGCTTTCCTATAAACGATGAAAAAATAGTTGCTTCAAAAGCAATTGATTTTTTTCAACAAGAATATCAGCTTGACCAACTTATACACGACTACACAAAACCTATTTTAGCATGGGCTGATGGTTATGTTATGGGTGGAGGCGTTGGTTTAATGGCTGGTGCTAGTCATAGGGTGAGTACTGAAAAAACATTGATGGCAATGCCAGAAGTTACTATTGGTTTATATCCTGATGTTGGCGCAAGTTGGTTCCTTAATAAAATGCCAGATAATATTGGTTTATTTTTAGGGTTAACGGGAGCAATGTTTAATGGTGTAGATGCTCAATATTTAGGACTTGCAGATTATCTTATTAATAGTAATACAATAGATGATATTGTAGAGCAGTTACTTAAAACTAACTGGAATAGAGATAGTCAAAACCATAAGCTGCTAAATAATATATTATCTCCTTTAGCCATTGCAGAGAAAAATCAACCTGAATCACTTATAGTAAAACATCGAGTTATAATAGCTGAGTTAACAAAAGCTGATAATGTTTTTGAAATATACCAAAATATTATCGATTGTGATTTGAGTGGTGATAATGAAGAGCTATTCGACAGTCAATGGCTTGAGCAAGCACAAAAGAAAATACAAAATGGCAGCCCATTAAGTTGTGCCCTTATTTATCAACAACTAAAACAGAGTGAAAATTATACATTAGCACAATGTTTTAAAAGCGAATTAAACTTGTCTTTACGCTGTTGTCAGCAAAAAGAATTTTCAGAAGGGGTTAGGGCTTTACTTGTTGATAAAGACAGAAACCCACAGTGGCGTTATAAAAACATTAACGATATTGATGATAAAATAATAGAGTGGTTCTTTGTACCACTTTCTATAAAATAAGCACATTTAAAAATATATAAGCATAAGCACTGAGGGAAAAAATGAATTTAACAAATAAAACGATCGTAATTACAGGTGGCGGGCAAGGCCTAGGTCGTTCAATGGCCATCAGTTTAGCAAAGAATGGCGCAAAATTAGCCTTGATAGACTTGAACGAAGAACTATTGCAAGAAACTGTAAAGCTTATTGAAGTGGCCGGTTCATCTGCAAAATATTATTTAGCGAATGTAACCAATGAAAGTGAAGTAGAGGCAATCTTTAGTCAAATTAATAGTGATTTTTCAGGTATTGATGGCTTAATTAACAACGCTGGTATATTACGTGACGGCATGTTTGTTAAAGCTAAAGACGGTGTAGTTGCTAAAAAGATGTCATTAGATCAATTTCAATCAGTGATAGATGTTAATTTAACAGGTGTCTTCTTATGTGGTCGCGAAGCTGCCGTTCATATGATTGAAGGTAAGCGAAAAGGTGTGATCATTAATATGTCATCTATTGCAAGAGGCGGTAACATGGGGCAAACCAACTATGCCGCATCTAAAGCTGGCGTTGTCGCGATGACGGTTACGTGGGCAAGAGAACTTGGACGTCATGGCATTCGAGTTGGTGCTATTGCTCCAGGTGTTATTCGCACCGCGATGACCGATGCAATGAAACCAGAAATGCGCGATCGTTTAGAAAGTATGAAGCCTGTTGGTCGTTTAGGTGAGCCGGATGAAATAGCACATACCGTTAAGTACATTTTTGAGAATGAATTTTTTACAGGTCGAGTCGTAGAAATTGATGGCGGTCTTTGCATGTAAGCTTTAAATGCTTATGATGTTTTCGGAATAAGCGTTAGTAAAGGCGAACATATGTTCGCCTTTTTCAATTAACATAATAAATTACCTATTTACAAAAGTTACATACAAGAAACTGATTATGAATAAAGCACTATTTTTAGATCGTGATGGTATTATTAATGTTGACCATGGTTACGTTTATAATAAAGAAGCGTTTGAGTTTGTTAAAGATATTTTTGAAGTTAGCCTAGATGCACAAAATAAAGGTTATGAAATCTTTGTTATTACTAATCAGTCGGGTATAGGTCGAGGTAAATATACCGTTGAGCAATTTGAGCAGTTATCCATGTGGATGGTTGATGAATTTAAGGCGAAAGGTATTACCATTTCGTCAGTCTATCATTGTCCGCATCATCCTGAAAAAGGGCTAGGAGCATATTTAAAAGTGTGTAACTGTCGAAAGCCTGAACCCGGTATGATCCTATCTGCTGCAAAAGAACATAACCTGGATTTAGCAAAGAGTGTTTTTATTGGTGATAAAATTTCAGATATGCAGGCGGCTGAGCGTGCTGGTATTGAAAATAGAATATTACTCGCGGGTCAATATAGCGATAATGAGTCGATAATAGCACATCGTATCAATAGCCTTATCGAAGCTAGCCTATATATTAACTGAATAGTTCAATAAGTAATCGAAAAAGAGTTTATTTCAAAGTTATGACAAAAAAGGGTTGACGCCCAGCGAGAAATGTCTAGAATGCGCTCCAGTTCCAAGGGGTCCAGTTAAAACGAACCACGAAAGGGCTGTTTTGATAAGTTATCTACATCACTTTAGAGTAAAGTAGTTAACTTAATGTTTTATAGGTAAGGTTTGAATCTTCGAAAAGAACTTCAAATTAAATTAAATAAAACGTTGACATCGAAACTGAGTTGCGTAGAATACGCATCTCGCTTCAGGCAAGGCCTGCAGCAACGAAGCAAAGCGAATGAGATTTTGTTTCGGTTAACTCTTAGAGTTAACGTTCTTTAACAATTAGTTATCATGCAATTTGTGTGGACACTCACATTACATTGATTTTACATAGTCGGTTCTTAATTCTCTCACGAGAGGCAAGGAAAGACGTAAAACAGTTTAATAATGATGTCA